>JBGTAU010000026.1:0-9380 GCA_041749675.1 Rhizobiaceae bacterium
ACTTGCACAAGAAGTTGGATCGCCCAAAGCTGCCCGCGCAGTCGGCGCTGCCGTTGGAGCTAACCCGATTTCCTTTGTCGTTCCCTGTCATCGTGCCATCGGCTCCAATGGCGCACTCACGGGTTATCATTGGGGCCTCACGCGCAAACGCGCCATGCTCGGCTGGGAGGCTGGCCAGTGCGCCGCTTGAAGCCATGTTGATCCTACCTGACGGTATCCAGCATTTTCCCAGCGTGCTGGATCATGCTGCTCAATTATCGTTGGTCGAAGACATTCGCGGTGTTGTGGCTGCCGCTCCATTATTCACGCCCGTCATGCCAAAAACCGGCAAAGAAATGTCGGTGCGCATGACCAATTGCGGCACACTCGGTTGGGTGACTGACAAAACACACGGCTATCGCTATCAGACCACGCATCCAGTCACTGGCGCGCCATGGCCAGCCCTTCCGCAAAGCCTCTTAAATCTTTGGCAAACTTACGCACGATATCCGCTTTTACCTGAAGCTTGTCTCATCAATTTCTATGATGCCCATGCCAAGATGGGCTTGCACCAAGATCGCGACGAGGCTGACTTTGATGCGCCGGTGCTGTCCATTTCACTCGGTGATGCCTGCCGCTTTCGCGTCGGCGGTTTGAAACGGGAGGACAAAACGGTTTCACTTCGGCTGGAGAGCGGCGATGTGCTCATCATTGGGGGTGAAAGCCGATTGGCCTATCACGGCGTTGATCGGATTTATCAAGACAGTTCACCGCTGCTCAAAAACGGCGGACGCATCAATATAACGATGCGGCGGGTGACGAGGGGTTAAAGCTTCCGCAGCGATACTTCCTTGACCAAATGATCATCACCCTTGGTCAATATCAAATCGGCGCGTGGCCTTGTCGGCTGGATGTTCTCGGTCAAGTTTTTCAAGTTGATGTTGACCCAAAGATTTTCAGCGATGGAAAGTGCGGCATCATCGGATAGGCCGCTATAGCGATGGAAAAAGCTCTTGGGATCGCGAAAGGCGGTTTCCCTTAATTTCATGAAACGCTCTACATACCATTTGTGAATCAGCGCTGGCTCAGCATCAATATAAATCGAGAAATCAAAATAGTCCGACACCATCGGGATCGCGTTGCCGTCTTTTGGCAATTCGCGCGATTGCAACACGTTGATGCCTTCAAAGATCAAGATATCAGGCCGATCGACTGTGATGTATTCGCTTGGCACGACATCATAGACAAGATGCGAATAAAACGGTGCTCTGACCTCGCGGCGACCGGCTTTGATTTCACCGAGGAAATTCAGCAGCGCGGCAACATCATAGCTTTCAGGAAAGCCTTTGCGTTCCATCAACCCTTTTTCGCGCAAGACTTCGTTCGGGTAGAGAAAACCATCCGTCGTGACATGGGCAACGCGCGGGCTCGATGTCCAGCGACGCAGCAATTCGCGCAGGATACGGGCTGTGGTGGATTTGCCAACAGCCACAGAACCGGCAATGCCGATCACAAACGGCGTCTTGGTTGCGGCGTCCAGCGACAGGAATTTCTTGCGCTGTTGAAACAGGATTTGACTGGATTCGACGTGCGCAGACAAGAGCCGCGACAGCGACAGATAAATCCGCGTCACTTCGGCCAGATTGATCGGATCGCCCAGTGAGCGCAACCGGTCAAGGTCTTCAACCGTCAATGTTAACGGCGTATCGGCGCGAAACGAGCCCCATTCCTTGGCTGTAAACGAGCGATAAGGAGAGAAGTCGCTGTTCGACTTTTCTATCATGTAAATGCCGCCCCCTCACTTACTCTTTTGGCCGCGCCGCTTTTTCCTGCAATCCGGTCTGCGCGGTGCGCTTTTGCAGTTCACGTAAGACCGAGTCAAGCGAAACGCCGGCTAGTCTCAAAACCACCAGCCAATGATAGAGCATATCTGCGGATTCGTTGATTAGACCTTCGTGGTCCCCTTTGACGGCAGCGATAATTGATTCGACCGCTTCTTCGCCCATTTTCTGCGCAGCTTTGTCCATGCCTTTGGCCATCAATTTAGCCGTATAAGAGCTTTCATCGTGGCTAATAGCCCGCGCGGCAACAATGGCTTCCAAGTCAGCAAGGGTAAATGACATCAAATATTTCCTATTGAATCGGATCAAGCCGCATGGGGATGCCTGCCTTCGCCATATGGGCCTTCGCTTCAGCCACCGTATAGGTTCCAAAGTGAAAAATCGAGGCAGCTAATACTGCGCCCGCATGACCCTTGAGAACGCCGTCCACCAAATGATCAAGATCGCCAACACCGCCGGACGCGATCACCGGCGCACGCACGGCATCTGCCACCGCGCGGGTGAGGCCTAAATCATAGCCAATTTTTGCGCCGTCACGGTCCATAGACGTCAGCAAGATTTCGCCCGCGCCCAAATCCACCACGTTGCGCGCAAACTCGACAGCATCAATGCCCGTTGCGTTGCGCCCGCCATGGGTGAATATGTGCCAGCGGTCCTCTTCGCCAACTTGGCTAACCTTCTTTGCATCAATCGCCACCACAATGCACTGATTGCCAAACTTGTCGGCAGCCTCCGCCACAAATTCCGGCCGTAGAACAGCCGTGGTATTAATCGAAACCTTGTCCGCCCCCGCCAACAACAGTTTGCGGATATCGATCAGTTCGCGCACCCCGCCGCCAACTGTCAGCGGCATGAAACATTGCTCTGCCGTGCGAGCAATCACATCAAAAATTGTGGCGCGGTTTTCGTGGGAAGCGGTAATGTCGAGAAAGCAAAGCTCGTCAGCGCCAGCCGCATCATAAGCCTTGGCCGCTTCAACCGGATCACCGGCGTCAATGAGGTTCACAAAGTTAACGCCTTTGACAACACGTCCATCTTTCACGTCAAGGCAGGGAATGATGCGGGCTTTGAGGGTCAAAATTACTCCACCCAGATTATCGATTTATGGGCTAATTGGCATTTATTTACACCAGTTGCCAAGTAATATCATCGAGTTGTTAAGTGAAATGGTTTAGAGGGCGGTTTTTATGAATATGGTGTGCGCCAAATTCGTAATGATTATCTAAAGATTCATGATTTGCGGGCTGACATCGGAAACCATTGCCAAAGTAGTGAGGGTACTGAGCAGTTCAGATTGGCGCGCGCACCCGACTTTGTTCAAAACGCGCTTTATTTGATTGCGGATTGTTTCAATGCTTTTACCGCTTGCATTAGCAATCTCTCTTGCAGACATACCGATCGAAAGTTTCTGAGTGACTGCTGCTTCTGATGGCGTAAGGTCAAAAAGCGCTTGTAAAAGTGTTGCTGTGGGTCCAGTTCGCTTAACGACTTTGGTCAACACAATAATAGCTGAAGTACGAGAGAACAAGTCGCGCGCATCTCGACAAACAGGGATAACATGAAGGATTGCAGGACCACCTTCTTTTGTTATTGGCAGTGACCGGACAGTTGTAGCATGACGGGTGTAGCGTAATGCGTCATCGAGAAGAGATTGTGCTGCAACATCTTTTAGCACTATCTGATTTCTAAGCCGCGTTGTCCAAATCCCATCCTCTCTGTCAAAAGCTTCATTTGTTAGTAAAATCTCTCCGGAAAAGCCAATAGATGCCGCAGCTATACCTAAGCGAGTTAGAGTTTCGACCGCTGTTCGTGCTGCTTCAAAGGCTATTTGCGACGCAACAAGTGCAGCGCGCGCGATATGGGGTCGTATAGCGTCCATTCGCGCGATCAACGCCGGCGCTGTTGGTTTACCTAGAAATTTGCCTTCGCAATGCAATATGATCTCATCACCAGACGGCATTGGGATCATTGTCGCAAGCCCTTGACCATACCCCCGCGGGATTAGAAAATCGCGAAACATAGGATGCATCTCTAATTCTTCTTTCGAAAAGACATCGCTGTCTGCTACAAATCCACAATGCTCATGGGCGATCAGGCGCTTTAGCCGCTCATTTTGCGCAGAGAAGGCAATGAAATATTCCGTTGCATCTTGAAGAAAGGCCGGTGACGACCCGGCCATTTTAAGTCCAGCTGAACTTCTAGCTATGAGCACACTTCCAATGGTATCCGATAACACTGAAATTCGGGACAAAGCAGCTGTCCAAGCGTCGGGAAGCACTGCAGCTTCATAAATCAGATCAATAAGTCCTTCTAAAGAATTTGGATTTGCACTTTTCATAGCAACCTCTTTTAAAGTCTAGGTGCGCCAACAAAGTTCAATAAAACAAGAAATGCATGACCCATATGGGTCATGCAATGGCTCCTACATTAACTTAAAAATAGAGTCTGGCTAGTTTGAAATTCTCCGCAGGTCTGAAGAGGGCTTCGAAGATATAGACAGGTCAATCAAGAAAAAGGGGTTACATTTAACACAATAGGGAGAATATGATGTCTGATGATCGAGGTGATAAGGCTATATTGAAATCAAAACTCCGCAAATTAGTTACTGGGTTGAGTTTATTAGTTTCACTATTTGCAGCGCAGCCAATTTCTGCACAAGGTCTTTTGTCTGTCGAAATTGATGCTGTTGGCAAAGTCCGGAGCTCCGCCGGATTAGGGAACAACCGCAAAGGAACGGTGCTCTCAGATTCAGACGCACGTCGGGTGGCTACAGTGCAGCGTATGTTAGGACGTCTTGGTTATCTCGATGAATCGGGAGTAACCAGAGAAATCGATAAAGACACTCAAGATGCAGTCGATGCATTTGTCAAAGTAGCCAAACTTAATAATCCTGACGTCCTCTCAGAACAATTCTTACGCGACCTTTTTCTTGCTGTGTGGGCAAAAGACGATTGGAGTGCCGGTCAAGCCGACGGCTTGGATCTGGTCGTAGAAAAAAAGCTGGTTCGGGCAGCACAGATTGCACTACGTGATCTCGGTTATGCGCCTGGGCCGAGCGATGGCGTTTTTGGACCTGGCACTTTTACAGCGATTGAGGTCTTTCAAGAAGAACGTGACATGCGTGTAAATGGCCTTTTGTCGACCAACGTTTATGAGGCAATTATCCGCGCATCCTCAAATAGGGACATCGATTATAAGGGCGACGTGCGCGTCTTAAACTGGACCGATTATATCAATCCTGAAATTTTACTTCAATTTGAACGCGAAACGAGTTTGCGTGTAATTTACGAGGTTTTTGGGTCACTTGAAGAGGCCGATACGGTGATGTCATCACTAAAAACGCCTTTTGACATTTTTGTCCGTTCGGGGCTTGGCATTCGAGACATGGTCAATCAAAATCGTGTTCAATCTATTGACGCCCTCGCGCTTGCTAATTTTGATGGTATTGACCCGCTCATCTCCAACATTACCACGAAGTGGGACCCCAGCAATTCTTATGTGGTACCCTATATGTGGGGCGTTTTGGGGATTGTGGTTGACCGCGAAAAAGTCAAAGACCGACTCGGAACGGAAGTGTTCAGCTGGGATTTGATCCTCGATCCTCGTAATGCACGCAAATTATCTGATTGTGGCATCATCGCAGTCGATGAACCTAACGACATTTTAACAGCAATGATCGGTAACGTTGGCAAGCCGCAAAGTGATCTATCTGAAGAATCGTTAGCAGTTTTGTCTGAAAAAATAAATGATATTGCAACATACATAGAGGTTGTCGATGTTGAGCGCTTTATTGATCGTGTAGCAGAAGAATCAGCGTGTGTAGCTGTCGGCTATTCCGGTGATGCAATGCAGGCACTTAGTCAGGTAAAAAGCAAGAATTCGGGATTGAACTTCTTTTTGCCAGATGATGGTTCAATTATCTGGTTTGACTATTTCATGATGTCACGTGAAGCCAAAAACGTTGATGAGGCCTTGAAATTTTTGGATTACCTGTTGAAGCCAGAAGTTGCTGGACAGAACACCAACTATGTACAGTATGCCAATGCTGTCAAAGAATCTGGAGAATTTATTGACAAGAACTTACTAGAGAACCCAGCACTTTATCCTCCGGAATCCGTGATTAAGCAGCTCGGTGTAGTCAATCCGCTAGAACCAAAGATTCAGCGCGAAATTGAACGACTTTGGAGTTCAATAGGAAAAAAGAATTAGACGACGTCGTAGGCGGCTGTTCCGAGTTGGCCCAGCCGCTTATAACGTATAAAACTTACTTTTCTTAGAATCCAATTGGATTCGCTTGTAATATTCAATCTATCAACTGCCTGATCTCTTATTCAATATATCCAACGCCTCTTTCGGATCAATTCGCCCATCATAAAGCGCACGCCCGGTAATCGCGCCTTCAAGCTTTTGCGCATCTGGCTTTGTCATGCGGCGGATGTCTTCGAGCGAGGCTAAGCCGCCGGAGGCGATGACGGGGATGGTGACGGCGTTGGCGAGTTCGATGGTTGAGTCCCAGTTGATACCGATCAAAATACCATCGCGGTCGATGTCGGTGTAGATGATGGCCGAGACGCCTGCGCCTTCGAATTTTTTCGCCAGCTCAATCACGCCCAGCGTTGAAGCCTCTGCCCAACCCTCAACCGCCACTTTGCCGCCTTTGGCATCAATACCGACGGCGACCTTGCCGGGGAATAGTTTGCAGGCTTCGATGACGAGTGCGGGGTTGCGTACGGCAATTGTTCCCAAAATAACCCGAGACAGGCCTTTTGTTAGCCAGCTCTCAATATGCGCAAGTGAGCGAATGCCGCCGCCGAGCTGCACCGGATTTTTGGTTGCCTTCAAGATCGCCTCGACCGCCGCGCCATTCATAGACTGGCCTTCAAACGCCCCGTTCAAATCCACCACATGCAGCCATTCAAAGCCTTGTTGCTCAAAAGCCAGTGCTTGGGCAGCGGGGTCTTCATTGTAAACGGTCGCTTGGTCCATATCGCCCAGTTTAAGGCGCACGCACTCACCGTCTTTGAGGTCGATGGCAGGGAAAAGGATCACGGCTTCCACCTTAAAAAATTAGCAATGAGAGCCAGACCCAGTGTCTGGCTTTTTTCGGGGTGAAACTGCGTGCCCACCATATTGTCACGTGCAACTGCGGCAGTCATTGCGCCGCCGTACTCAGTGACGGCCAACACATCGTCGGGATTTGTCGTTGCCATATGATAGCTGTGCACGAAATAGGCATGCAAACCATCGTTGCCGGTGTTGATCCCCTCAAAAACTGGATGCGGTTTTTTCAGCTCAATCGTGTTCCAGCCGATTTGCGGAATTTTCAAGTTTGGATCGCTCGGCGTCATTTCAACAACGTCGCCGTCGATCCAACCGAGGCCTTGCGTGACGGTTTTTTCCAAACCGCGCGTGGACATCAGTTGCATGCCAACACAGATGCCGAGAAACGGCGCAGCCTCGATGCGGACGCGTTGCTGCAGCGCTTCAGCCATGCCGGAGACGGCCATGAGACCCGCCTTGCAATCAGCATATGCGCCGACGCCTGGCAGGACGATGCGATCTGCGCTTGCCACGACTTCGGCTTTGTCGGTGAGCAAAATTTCCGCCGAAATTTCTGCTTCCCGCGCCGCGCGTTCAAATGCTTTGGTGGCTGAGCGCAAATTGCCGGAGCCGTAATCAATAATGGCAACGCGCATGTTACAAATTCCCCGTGAGTGGAATGAGACTTGCCGATGACACGGGCGCAAAGCCTTTGGTCGGCATTCGGATCACAGTGTCAAGCAAGCTGCCGGCAAAATACTCTTCAGCTTGGCGGGTTGATCGTGCTGAAATGATCGCTTGTTCGTCAAACCCTTGGCGCTCGAGTGCCTGTTTGACCCAGTCGCCACCTTCCAGCGCCACCAACAGGCTGATGCACACTGAGGTCAATACTGAAAAACCAATCCAAACCACAGGATCATTCCATGCGATGAAAGCAGCGCACAGACCAAACGCAGCAAAACACAGTGCCGCATGCAGCCAAAGGCGATGCCAGATCAACCAAATAACTGGCACAGCAAAGGCCACAACCGAAAAGCCATCCCGCACAAACTGCGTTTCTTTCGCAGGACTTTCGCCGTTGGGGGTCATAACAATGAAATGCGCCATAATGCTTTCAATCACCGTGTTTCAGGCGATCAACGTGCCTTTGGTGGAGGGTACCGCATCTTTTTGACGTGGGTCGAGTTCGATTGCCACGCGCAAAACACGGGCGACGGCCTTGAAGCAGGTTTCAGCCAAATGGTGATTGTTGTCGAAATAATGGTTCATGACATGCAAAGTCATGCCGCCATTTTGCGCCAGTGCTTGGAAAAACTCGCGCACCAACTCGGTGTCAAACGTGCCGATTTTTGGGCTGGTGAAATTCACATTCCAAACCAAGAACGGGCGACCCGACACATCGAGCGCTGCTTTGGTCAGTGTGCCGTCCATCGCCAAATCGGTCGAAGCATAGCGATTGATGCCGCGCCGCTCACCCAGCGCTTTGGAGATCGCTTGGCCAAGTGCGATGCCGGTGTCTTCGGCGGTGTGGTGGTCATCAATATGCAAATCACCGGTGGCGCGCACGGTGATATCAATCAGCGAATGGCGAGAGAGCTGCTCCAACATATGGTCGAAGAAACCAATGCCAGTTTTCACATCATATTTGCCGGTGCCATCCAAATTGACGGTCACCTCAATTGAGGTTTCCTTGGTGGAGCGGGCAATGGTGGCAGTGCGCTTGGAACTCACGGGGCCATATCCTTGTTTGAAGCAAACTCTTCTTTGAAGCAAATTCGACTTGGAAGATTGCCGCTCATAACAGCGAAAATTGAGATTGGAAAGTTTTCAAATCATTTATGGCATTTGCAATTTACAATATGGTTCATACATAGAGCCAAGAAAAATGGGAATCGAAGCGCCTGTCGATCAGAGGGCGCAGTGATTTGCTAAGGAGAAAACTATGACAACAATCGTGAGCATCCGCAAAGGCGGTAAAGTCGTCATCGCCGGGGACGGGCAGGTTTCGCTCGGCCAAACTGTGATGAAAGGCAATGCCCGCAAGGTGCGCCGTCTCGGCAATGGGTCGGTGATTGCAGGCTTTGCTGGCGCGACGGCGGATGCGTTTACGCTGCTTGAGCGGCTGGAAACCAAGCTCGAACAATATCCAGGTCAACTCACCCGCGCATGCGTCGAACTTGCCAAAGATTGGCGCACCGACCGCTATTTGCGCCGTCTTGAGGCCATGATGATTGTTGCTGATAAAACCGTCACGCTCGGGCTCACTGGCAATGGCGATGTGCTTGAGCCAGAGCATGGCGTGATGGCGATCGGTTCTGGTGGCAATTATGCGCTGTCGGCAGCGCGCGCTTTGATGGATAGCGACAAGGACGCGCTGGAGATCGCAAAGATTTCGATGAATATCGCCGCTGATATCTGCGTTTACACCAATCATGAATTGGTTGTTGAAACTTTAGATATTGATTCGGCTCCGAAACTGCTTTCGGACAAGCCTGCCTGATGCTGTCCCCGCACCAAATT
>JBGTAU010000027.1:0-6041 GCA_041749675.1 Rhizobiaceae bacterium
TTGACCAATCCGGTTGGATATATGTCCTTAGAGGTGCGCGATGGGTTGTAGTTTTGCCACTTCGGAAAAGTTCCAGTGGCTATATCTTGATGTCCAAGCAACAAGCTGGCACGCTCATTTTGCCAAACAACATCCCAACCAGAATTGCATATAATTGTTGCAACACCACTGGCCTGTAGGCACTTGGCGGTGATGTGTCTAATCTCGCTTAGACTGCTTTTCTTGGTGTTCGAGTGTCCAGTGCTCAATGAATTTGCCCCAGTCGTGTCGCAATAGCTTAGAACAAGGGGATTAATTGATACTATACCAAGCGCTGTATCGCCTGAATCTGGCACCGAAAAGCTGTATTAGGGTTTATTTTGTGTTTATGAAGTCCTGTGTTTTTATGGGTTCATCATTTAAATTCGATCATCACCACAAATCTGCTACAAAATATGGAAGTCAATGCAAACTACATTCTTGCATTGATAAGTGGAAAACTGAAATTCAAACGAGTGTGGAAGCCTTCATGTCTTTGATCCCCAACGGCCAAAATCTATTTGTTGTCGATCTGGAATATTTGGTTCCACTTGAAAAGATTGATCCTCTCATTGAAGATCACATGCGTTTTCTCGACAAAAATTATGCAGCTGGGAGATTTTTAGTGTCGGGAGCTAAGGTTCCACGATCCGGTGGGATTATACTTGTCACGGCAACTTCGATGGAGGCTGTGAAAACACTGCTCGAAGATGACCCATTCCACATACAGAAAGTTGCGAAGTACACAATTACTGAGTTTCGCGCGGGACGCGCGGCATCGGGTTTGTTGTAGTCACCGCTACTTCGTTGCCCAAAGCACTTTATAATAATTGTTCTTTGCGACCTCTCCAGATTTGTAGAACATGGCTTCTAAGGTCGCCTCATAAGGCAAATTTCGATTTGCGACCAAATAGAGCTTGCCACCGCGATGTAAAGCATTGTGCGCATTGCGAATAATGGCGTTGCCGATTGCAGGGTCTGCTGCCCTACCCTGATGAAATGGCGGATTCATAATAATGGTATCATAATCGCCGCTGGCTTTCTCGTCGATCAGGTCCTGCCAATGATAAGTCGCGGCGGCATCTGGTGCGAGACGGACCATATTGGTTTTTGCAGCTTCAAGTGAAGCATAGTCGGCTTCGTAAAGTGCAATTGACTTTACCGCTGGAAAATTGAGCGCTGCTTCGACTGCAAGATAGCCCCATCCTGAACAAAAATCGGCAATGCGACCCTTCATGTCTTTGGGCAAATGTTCAACCAAAAATGCCGAACCTGGATCAATATGATCTGAGGAAAACATGCCAGGCGCTGCTTCAAATCGACCATCGACCAATTCCAGCAGTTCTTCGTCAAATCGAACGCCGCCACTGTTCTCAAACCAGAAAACCTTGGCATGGTGTTTTGACAAATTGCCAAGCAGCTCAAATTTGCTGCCGACCTCTTTTGCGATGGTCGCAATGCCGTCATTTTTAGATCCCGCGAACACAATTTTTCCGCCCAGTTTGACGGTTTCTAGCGCGTGATTGAGAAGGTTGCGGGTTTGCCCGCGATGGCGAGCAATGAGAATGAGAGCCCCGTCAAAGCTGGCTTGCAGCTGCGTTGCAGCCGGTGTCCAGCCGCTGTTCTGCAGCGCTAAAAACTGTGGCCGCATGCCCTGAACGGTGGTCATTTGAGATTTTTGGAAGGGGCAATCCTGCGGCGGAATGGCGGCATTCAAAAACAGCCACTGTTTGTCATTGCCGCCGATTTCTACATCGCCAGTGTCAAACGCTAAGAACAAAGTTTTGATTGCGCCATCGTCCATGAATTGTCCTTACCGACCATAAGAAAACGGGCGCGAAGTGCTCGCGCCCGTCCAAACTTGACTGTGAAGTGGCGATTACTCGCTGGCTTCTTCGCCTTTTTCACGGACGATTTCTTTGCCCGTGGCCTGATCAACAACCTTCATGGACAAGCGCACTTTGCCGCGCTCATCAAATCCCATCAACTTGACCCAAACCTTTTGGCCTTCTTTGACAACATCTGAAATTTTCTGAACGCGCTCAGAAGCCAGCTGGGAAATGTGAACCAAACCGTCACGGGCACCGAAGAAGTTGACGAATGCACCGAAATCAGCGGCCTTAACGACCGTGCCTTCGTAGATTTCGCCGACTTCAGGTTCGGCAACGATGGAGTGAATCCATTTGCGCGCTGCTTCGATTTCCTTGGCAGAAGATGAGGAAATCTTGACAGTACCATCATCTTCGATGTTGATTTTCGCACCGGTCTTTTCAACGATTTCGCGGATAACCTTGCCGCCAGTACCGATAACTTCACGGATTTTGTCGGAAGGAATCTGCATCATTTCGATGCGCGGAGCGAATTCACCCAATTCCGAACGGCCTTCAGTGATGGCGTTGCCCATCTCATGAAGAATATGGATACGGCCAGCCTTAGCTTGTTCCAAAGCGACCTTCATGATCTCTTCGGTGATGCCCTCGATCTTGATGTCCATTTGCAAAGCGGTGATGCCGTTTGCGGAACCGGCCACTTTGAAGTCCATGTCGCCGAGGTGATCTTCATCGCCCAGAATATCGGACAGAACAGCGAAACGATCGCCTTCTTTGATGAGACCCATAGCAATACCAGCGACTGGGGATTTCAGCGGAACGCCTGCGTCCATCAATGCCAGCGATGTGCCGCAAACGGTTGCCATTGAGGACGAGCCGTTGGACTCGGTTATCTCAGATACTGCGCGGATGGTGTACGGGAAAGCTTCTTTAGCTGGCAGCATTGGGCGCACTGCGCGCCAAGCCAACTTGCCATGGCCGATTTCACGGCGACCGGGCGAACCCATACGGCCGGTTTCACCGACTGAGTATGGAGGGAAGTTGTAATGTAAAAGGAAGGTTTCCTTGTACATGCCAGTCAATGAATCGACATACTGCTCATCTTCGCCAGTGCCAAGCGTTGCAACCACGATCGCCTGTGTTTCGCCGCGTGTGAACAGGGCCGAACCATGAGTGCGTGGCAAGAGGCCAACTTCAGACACGATCTTGCGAACGGTTGAAAGGTCGCGACCATCGATGCGCGAGCCGGTGTCTAGGATGTTCCAGCGAACAACTTTCGCTTGGAGCGTTTTGAAAACGGAACCGATTTGCTCGGCGTTCCAAGTTGGGTTTTCAGCGCCTTCCGGATAAAGCGTCGCGTAAACCTTTTTCTTGGCTGCATCGACGGCTGCGTAGCGGTCTTGCTTGTCGACGATTTTGTATGCAGCAGACAATTCGTCTGCAACAAGGCCCGACATTGTCTTTTCAAGTTCAGACAAATCTTCTGGTGTGTATTCGCGGGCATCCTTGGCAGCAGATTCAGCGAGTTTGATGATCGCGTCGATTACGGGTTGGAATGCCTTGTGACCGAACATGACCGCACCGAGCATGGTGTCTTCGTCAAGTTCCTGCGCCTCAGATTCCACCATCAACACAGCATCGCCAGTGCCGGCGACCACGAGGTCGAGTTTGGATTCCGGCATTTCATCGACAGTCGGATTGAGCACGAATGCACCGCCGATAAGACCTACCCGCGCACCGCCGACTGGGCCCATGAAAGGAACGCCAGAGAGTGTAAGCGCGGCGGACGCCCCAATGAGCGAGATGATGTCTGGATTATTTTCCAAATCATGCTGAATGACAGTGACGACAACTTGGGTGTCATTCTTGTAGCCATCAGCAAAAAGTGGGCGGATAGGACGGTCGATCAGGCGGGAAACCAATATTTCGTTTTCTGAAGGACGGCCTTCGCGCTTAAAATAGCCACCTGGAATTTTACCGGCGGCATAGGTCTTTTCTTGGTAGTTGACAGTGAGTGGGAAGAAATCCTGACCTGGCTTAGGTGATTTCGCCGAAACGACGGTGGCGAGCACAACGGTTTCGCCGTAAGTCGCGAGCACTGCGCCGTCAGCTTGACGGGCGATTTTGCCGGTTTCAAGAATGAGCGGACGGCCGCCCCATTGGATTTCTACTTTGTGGGTTTTGAACATGTCTTGTCCTTACAATAGCGCATCCAACTGCCCAAATTATTCGGGCAGATTTTGAATGCACTGCTGCCAGTTTCGTACTGGCGTTTCGTGGTGGACAGGCCACGGGCAAGACAGCAAGGCGCTTTGGAATAGTACAAGCACCTTGCAATCCTGCCCCATGAGCAGGTCCGGTTCTTGCCACATTGGGTTTGACGCTGTGGCGGGGTCAGAACACCAGTCCGGTATTCAAGGATGAAAAAACCGGCGGAGCATTAGCACCGCCGGTTCGGTAGATTAGCGGCGCAAGCCGAGCTTTTCAACGATGCTGGCATAACGTGCAGCATCCTTGCGCTTGAGATAGTCCAGAAGCGAACGACGCAGAGCAACAAGCGCCAAGAGACCACGACGGGAATGGTTATCCTTTTTGTGACCCTTGAAATGTTCGGTCAAGTTAGCAATGCGGTGAGACAGAATTGCTACTTGAACTTCTGGTGAACCGGTATCGCCAGCGGCTTGACCGAATTCCTTGATAATTTCCTGTTTCTTTTCAGGCGTAATCGACATCGTAATATCCTTTATGTTGGAGGATTGGGATGCCCATAGCCGGGATGTCGTCCAGCAAGGGCCGTGAACAGCAATGATTTTACTCAATGCTGGAGGGGCGTATAGTCTAATTTGAGGGGAAATGGAAGGGGCACTAAGGCAACACAATTCTGATTTGAATTTGTGTATAGAATATGTATAATATACGTATGGAAGATGCAGTTGAATGGAGCGATCAAAAGAACGCGGAGCTGAAACAGCGGTACGGCCTTGGATTTGAGTCGATTTTGGTAGCACTTTCAGAAGGCGGTCTTCTTGACGAGCGCAAGCACACAAATGTAGAGCGCTATGGACATCAACGCCAACTTATTGTCCAGATCGACGACTACGCTTGGGTCGTTCCATATGTGTTTGATGGAAAAATAAAATTCTTCAAAACACTCTTTCCGTCACGAGTTGAAACAGAGCGCTGTTTAGGAAAATGACAATGCCAACGACAAAGAATGAATTTAGCTCAATCACCCAAGACGAAGAAGACGCACTTATTGCTAGCAGCGAAAGTGGTGAATGGGTGTCTGTTGGTGGCATTGAACAACGACGCGACTATTGGCAGAAAATGGCACAAAATACTTTGGATGGTAAGCGCCGACGCATCACAATATCCGTACCAGAACGCGATCTCATGAAGTTGAAAACGCGTGCGGCCGAAGAAGGCATGCCTTATCAGACTTTGATCAACTCAGTTTTACATAAATATCTCAGCTGAAATTTGGGTAGCTCAAGTTTTTGGGCTAGCCAGCCTCAGCACCAATAGCCCCGTAATCGCCGATAAGATCGACCCTGTTAGAACTCCAATCTTCACTTCATTAACCCAATCAGCATGGCCGGGAAATGCCAGCAGGCCGATGAACAGGCTCATGGTGAAGCCGACGCCGCACAGTAGAGAGACACCGTAAACTTGCATCCATGTTGCATCGCGCGGCATGGATACTAGGCCGGATTTGACGGCTATCCACGTTGCGCCGAACACGCCGATCTGTTTGCCAATAAACAAACCACAGGCCACGCCTAACGTAACAGGGTGCGTGTAAGTTTCCATCGAAAGGCCGGTGAGTGCGACACCCGCGTTGGCAAAACCAAATATCGGTACGATCAAGAACGCAACGGGCTTTGCCAGTGCGTGCTCCAATCTGAGCAGCGGCGAGTGCTCGCCGCCTGATGCAGGAACGGTTAGTGCCAAAACAACGCCTGAGATCGTCGCGTGAACGCCGCTCTCATGCATCAAAATCCACAGGCCAACACCTAAGATTAGATAGGGCGTGAGGGCTTTGACGCCGAGGCGATTGAGGCCGAACAGCATTGCGGTGACAGCAACAGCACCGCCTAACGCCCAAGTTTGCAAATCGGCAGTATAAAAAATCGCGATGATAATGACGGCACCAAGATCATCCATAATAGCAAGTGCGGCCAAGAAAACTTTGAG
>JBGTAU010000028.1:0-3111 GCA_041749675.1 Rhizobiaceae bacterium
GATTGCGCTGCGCTATAAAGATATAGATGTGATCTACCCGGTTCATCTTAATCCAATGGTGCAGGAACCCGTTCGCCGAATTCTTGAAAATCTCGAAAATGTTTATCTCATTGAGCCATTAGAGTATATTGCCTTTGTTCTCCTGATGTCGCAGGCATATATCATCCTCACTGATTCCGGCGGTGTTCAAGAAGAGGCGCCCTCGCTCGGCGTGCCTGTGCTGGTTATGCGCGATACAACTGAGCGACCGGAAGCTGTCGCAGCTGGAACTGTTCGCCTTGTTGGCGCTGATAAAGAGAAAATTGTAGAGGCGGTCTGTGAATTGTTGGATGATAAAAAGCAGCATGCAAAGATGAGTAAAGCACAAAACCCGTACGGAGATGGCGCTGCGGCAGAGAGAATTGCAGCGCACATACAGGTGTTTTTGAGATGACCAATTTCAGCAAAATATCGGTTATTGGTCTTGGATATATTGGTCTTCCAACGGCGACTATGTTTGCCTCGCGCAAAATTAAAGTCGTGGGTGTTGACGTTAACAAGCGCGCAGTGGAAGGCATTAATCGTGGTGAAATCCACATTGTTGAACCAGATCTTGATATTGTCGTTCGCTCTGTTGTGGATCAAGGCTTTTTGCGGGCAACCACAATTGCTGAGCCAGCGGAGGCTTTTCTCATTGCTGTCCCTACGCCCTTTATAGGAGACAATCACGAGCCAGACTTATCTTATATAGAGGCTGCAGCAAAATCGATTGCGCCTGTCCTTATGCCTGGAAATTTGGTCATTCTCGAATCGACCTCCCCTGTCGGTGCCACCGAAACCATGTCGAAATGGTTAGCTGACGCGCGACCAGATCTTACATTTCCGCAAACGCACGGTGAGAGTTCTGACATTCGGATTGCGCATTGTCCTGAAAGGGTTTTGCCCGGCAAAGTGATGCAAGAGTTGATTTCCAATGATCGGGTGATTGGTGGGATGACGCCGGCTTGTTCGGCCATGGCGGCTGCGCTTTACAAAACATTTGTAAAAGGTGAGTGCGTCGTTGCCTCATCTCCGCGTGTCGCAGAGATGGCCAAGCTCACTGAAAATAGCTTTAGGGATGTAAACATTGCGTTTGCCAACGAATTGTCGATGATCTGCGACCGGCTCGATATGGATGTCTGGGAACTGATCACGCTTGCAAACCGTCATCCGCGCGTCAAAGTGCTACAACCGGGTCCAGGTGTTGGTGGGCATTGTATTGCAGTTGATCCGTGGTTCATAGTCTCGTCGGCTCCGGATTTAGCCAAATTGATACGTACGGCGCGAGAGGTCAACGATTCGAAGCCCGAATGGGTGATCGCTAAAGTGCGCGCGGCAGTAGGTGCCCATTTGATGAGATATTCTTACAAAAGTGCGGCTGAAGTATCGATCGCATGTTATGGATTAGCGTTTAAGCCAGATATCGACGATCTTCGCGAAAGTCCTGCATTGGAAATTGTCAAGATCCTGACACAAGAACATAGCGGTCCATTGCTCGTGTGTGAGCCAAACATCAATGAATTGCCTGCTGGTCTTGAGAATTGCACGCTTATGTCTGCTGAAAAAATAATAGACGCAGATATACATTTGGTTTTGGTGGATCATCAACCATTTAAGCGCTGGAAAAAGCCAAATGGGGACGTGTTGGATATACGAGGGATATGGCGGTAAATTCAATATACAGTGCTTTTTAGGTTTGGAAACAATATATGAATTTTCAGTATTTAAATATCATCATTCCGTTAAGTTATGGTGCAATTCAAGCGCTTGAAATGATCGCGTTGCTGAGTCGTGTTGCAGGTGTAAATACGAAATACTCAGTACTTGGATATTCAATACAGCAATCGATTTACTTAGGTACAAGATTTTTTCTAGTTTTACTTTTACCGGCAATGGGTATTTTGGTGGATCATCAAATGCCAAAGCAAGATTTCATAAATCTAATGCATCTTTGTTTGTTTTTTGCGGGTATTGCAGGGATTTTTGTGCTTGTTTTTCGCAACCGCTTTGTAAGGTTTCAATCCCGAGTTATCGTAGAATATGTCCGCTCACGCTCGCTGCCTCGTGCATATTTTAGAGCGATCATTGGAAATGGCGAACAAACAGAAGATATGACTACAAATTTGAAAACTTGGCCCTTGTTGAAGCACTGGCGATTGTTGGCTATCTCATGTATTATTTTCTGGACTTATTCGGTCGGCAGTATGCTAACATTCTATGCGGCCTTACTCTTTCCAGACTATCGCGCTTCGATTAGTCAACTCTCAGGCGCTGTAAATGCATTTGCTGCAATTTTGTTGGCTTTTGTCGTTGAGCCGAGAGTGGCGAGTGAGATTGATAGCGAAAGCGCTGAGGCCGTAGACATGATAATTGCGATGTTTTGGGGGCGGTTATTGGCAGTTATTGTGCTTGGTCATCTTACGTTGCTTGTTTTACCAAGGTAGCTTGCTGATGAATCTGGTCTATCTCGCTAATCCCGTCAGTCCTCATGTCAGGCAATGGATCGATCTCTTACCTGACGGATCGACCTTAACAATTTACAGTATTGGCGAGGACTTATCCAATAGAGTTCCGGAAGGCGCAAACGTTATTTGTCCCGTTCCTATATTTTTAAGAAAAGCACCAAAACTCTTTCGCTATTTTTACCTAGGTCTTTGGTTGAGGTTTTTTCTTCCCAGAGAAACAATTTTTATACATGCACATAACAGTTCGGGGTATGGTTTTACCGCCTTGGTAAGTGGCATTCCATATGTATTGACGACCTATGGCACAGAAATTTTAGGTAGTGGTAACCGCGGGGTGATCTATCGCCAGATGATCGCTTCTGTGTTGCGTCGGGCCCTCGTAATAACGGCTACTACAGACGCGATGCGAACTTTTCTCATCGAAGAATTCAATGTTACAGCTGAAAAAATTGACGTGTTTTCACTAGGGATCTCTTCTGAATTTGAAAATTGTGACGTTAACCCTTTTGATAGGCAAACTCACTCACCGATTTGGTTTTCCAATCGTCGTATTTTGCCGCACTATTGTATCTTAGAGATTGTTGCCGCTTTCATTCAGTTTAAGCAGAGCGGTGGGCGAGGGGAACTC
>JBGTAU010000029.1:0-4078 GCA_041749675.1 Rhizobiaceae bacterium
AAAATGCGCGCCAATCCATAACCGCAAATAAACGCGCCGCCGATGAATTTGGGCGTCTTCAATTTCAAAGTTGAATGCGAAAAAAATCTCAATACGAGAAATAGGACGAGCCCTTCCAGCAGTGCTTCGTAGAGCTGGCTCGGGTGGCGGGCAATTGGTCCACCATTTGGAAACACGACTCCCCAAGGCACATCCGTGGTGCGGCCCCACAGTTCGGAATTGATGAAGTTGGTCAGGCGTCCAATGCCGAGCCCAACGGGGGCCGCGGTGCCGATTGTGTCGAACAATGACCAGACGAGAATGCCGCGTTTGCGCGCAAACAGCACCATCGCCAATATTACACCCAGCAAGCCGCCGTGGTAGGACATGCCGCCATTCCAGACTGCAAACATTGACAAGGGATCAGCGGCGAATTTTGCGAAGTCATAAAAAAGTATGTAGCCCAAGCGCCCGCCAAGCACGACGCCGAGCGCTGCCCACGTGACGAAGTCGTCGAGATCAATCGCGCTCATCGGCGGTTTGCCGTCTTGCCAAAGGGCCGTGTTGGCGACCAAGCGCTTGCAATACCACCACGCAAATAGGATCGATACAACGTATCCGACGCCATACCAATGGATTGCTATTGGCCCAATCTGCAGAGCAATGGGATCAAAGGCGGGGAAGGCAAGAGCGGCGTACGGTAAAATCATGGAAACTCCTATTGGAAATTGTTCATTGCATCGCGAGGCAAGCTGGGTCAACCGTGCCCTGCGACAGCTTGCGGCTTGAAATCCGGGGGGCAGGTTCTTAATTGGTAGGTATTGAAAGTTAGGAGAAACCTCATGTCGAATGGTCCCAATCGTATTCTTGATGAATTTGCCAAGATGATGACCGATGCTGCGGGTGCGGCGCAAGGCGTGCGGCGCGAGGTTGAAGGGGCATTTCGCGCGCAGGGCGAAAAGTTTCTGAACAATATGGATCTTGTTAAGCGCGAAGAGTTTGATGCGGTGATGGAAATGGCCGCCAACGCGCGTGCTGAGAATGAATCATTGGCTAATAAACTCTCATTGTTGGAAGCACGCATAGCGGCGCTGGAAAGCGGCGTGACAGATTCGCCTGCGGTAACACCCAAAAAAGCGCCAGCAAAAGCCCCAAAAACGAAATAATCCACAGGCGATTATTTTCAGAATCAAAAAGTCAAATTTACGAGTCTTTTGAATCACTTGGCTTGTGTATAAATATTTCATTTCTGCCAATTTTTCCCTCCGTTTGCGCTGCGTTGAATAAATGCACTGGCACTGTGCCATTCCATCAATAGACTGAATTTATTGAATGATTCGAGTTGAAGAATTCGAGGCGTTCAATAGAGTTCGGATTGTCGCGTGCGTTTTGTGGCGTCAGGTGGGCGATCGGTTTTCCAGTTCATGTGTTTGATTGCGTTTCCAGCATCCTGCTGGGGCGGGCATTTTTGGATTTATGATGAGACTTCTGGACGTAGCACTGGAACGTGAAGACCATCCGCTCGATGTGATCGAGATGGTTGCGCATGAAAATGAATGGGCGTTTGAGCGCGCTGGCGACAATGAGATCGCGATAGCGGTCGGCGGGCGCTGGTCGCAGTACACAGTTTCTTATTCTTGGATGGAAGATTGCGAAGCGCTGCATTTGGCGTGTGCGTTTGATATGAAGGTTGCCAATGGGCGCAACGCAGAAGTGTTGAAATTGACAACATTGATCAATGAGCAATTGCTGATGGGGCACTTTGATTTCTGGCAGCGAGACAATGTGATCATGTTCCGTCAGTCACTGCTTTTAGCAGGCGGGCTTGACCCAACGGAGCGGCAGATCGAAGTGTTGCTCTCGAGCGCGGTGGAAGCCTGCGAGACCTACTATTCGGCATTCCAGTTTGTGGTTTGGTCCGGGCAATCGGCACGTTCGGCACTGGATACGGCACTATTTGAAACAATTGGCACAGCGTAAAATCTATCCGAAAATGCTACTGCCGCGGCCAAATGGTGCTGATTTGCTGTGCTCCGATGCTCACGTAGGGCTTCTTGCCCCGCCCTTAAGCGGCAAGCCGCTGGCGGGGACCCCGATGTACGCTGCGCTTCGGTGCTCTAAAATCGACGCCATTTGACTCAAAGCAGCGCATTTTGGGCCAGATTTGGGAGTTTTGAAAATGGATCAACGAAAAATGGAAGTCATCACGTTCGCTGACTTTGAACGCGTCGATATTCGCGTTGGGACCATTGTTGAAGCCGAACCGTTTCCGGAAGCGCGCAAGCCTGCGATTAAGTTGAAGATCGATTTTGGGGCAACAATAGGCATCAAGAAATCATCGGCACAAATCACCAAATACTATCAACCGGCTGAACTGATCGGTCGCCAAGTGATGGCCGTGGTCAATTTTCCACCGCGACAGATTGGGCCGTTTATGTCTGAAGTGCTGACGCTCGGATTTCCAGATGATGAAGGCGCAGTGGTGTTGGCGGCGGTAGACAAGACTGTGCCAAATGGCGGGAAGCTGTTTTGAGAGGTTTAGGCTTCGCTTTCACAAACAGCCGATAGTTTATTCCCATCTGGATCGCGAACGTAGCAGGCGTAGAATGTTGGGCTATAGGGCCGAAGGCCTGGTGCGCCTTCATCGGTTCCGCCATTTTGCATGGCGTTTTGATAGAGTTGATCGACAGCGTCGCGAGTGTTGGCTTTGAGCGCGACAAGCGTGCCGTTGCCCCAAGTTGCTGGCAGTTTCAAATAAGGCTGCACAATCCATAGTCGGCACTGGCGGTGGTCACCTTCAATGCCGTAGCCAATTTCATCCTCCTTCGCCGCGAGACAAGAATAGCCCAAAGGGGTAAGCGCCGCGTCGTAGAATGCGCGCGAACGGGTGAGGTCATTACTGCCGAGGGTGATGTAGAGGATCATTTCATGTCTCCCTTTGAAAGTTTATATATCTTACGCCGGAACGCGTACTGTTGCCCGCAGTCCCCCCAGCGGGCTTTCGCTTAATGTAATCGTTCCGCCATGGGAGCGGGCGATGTCGCGGGCGATGGCGAGGCCGAGGCCGGTGCCGCTTTCGTCTTGGTTGCGGGCTTCATCGAGGCGTACGAAGGGGCGGAACACGTCTTCGCGGCTTTCGGCGGGAACGCCGGGGCCATCGTCATCAACGAGCAATGTGAGCCAACCTTTGCCGTGCTTGGCGGTGAGCGATACGGTGTTGGCATGACGGAAAGCATTGGTGACCAGATTGTTGATGAGGCGTGTAAAGGCGTTGGCTCGCACATAGACCAATGGTTTGCCGGTCAACGTATAATCGAGTTCGCAAGAGCGTAGCTTGGCTTCTTCGCTGAGCTTCTCGAATAGTTTTTCTAAATCCAGTTCGCCGGTTTCCTCCTCCGCTTCGCCGCGGGCAAACGCCATGTAGCCCTCCAGCATGGACTGCATGTCTGACACGTCGGTTTCCAATGCCGCCGTATCGACCTTGGCCGGCAACAAAGCCAATTGCAGCTTAAAGCGCGTGAGGATGGTGCGCAGGTCATGACTGACGCCCGTGAGCATGGCGGTGCGCTGTTCGATTTGGCGCTCAATGCGCTCGCGCATCTGGATGAATGCCAGACCAGCACGCCGCACCTCTTCAGCGCCGCGCGGACGGAAATCGCGCGGCATGGGTCGGCCTTTACCGAAGCTCTCGGCAGCTTCGGCGAGTTGCTGGATGGGGCGAATTTGATTGCGTAGAAACAGGATGGCAATCGCCAAAAGCACCAGCGACGTGCCGACCATCCACAACAAGAAAATATGTGTGTTGGAGGCATAGGCTTGGCTGCGTTTGGCGAACACGCGCAGGACTGTGTTGGTGAGTTGCACGCGGATTTCGACCAGATCCGAATTGCCGAGCGTATCAATCCAAAATGGTTTGGCGACCTGCTTGGTCAATTCGCTGATGAGAATATTATCGAGAATGTTAAAAAATGGCTTTGGTCCGGGCGGAGGCAAGGGTTCGGGCGGCAGGAAAGAAATGTTTAGATCTAGATTGTCCGTGGCAATTTTCACGACGGGCTCAAGATCACCATTCAACGGCACAGCCTCGGCCATGGCTATG
>JBGTAU010000030.1:0-2130 GCA_041749675.1 Rhizobiaceae bacterium
TGATTTCCCAAGGTGGGCGTTTGTTCTCGCTCTTACAAAGTGGACAAGTTACAGTGTAGTTATCGGATTTATCGCAAAATGCTCCGTGTGTTCGACACAAATAACGACCGCGATTTACGTGGAGATAATGGTATTTTTTGTCTTCCAATCACTTTCTCCTGAATAGGTCTCATGCTGTCTTTTGGCTCTGCATGGAAGTTCAAATGTGTTTATATATCTATTTTTCGTCAAACGTCAGATATCGCAGCATCAATTCAGTTTTGATCATAAAAACTGGTGCTGCACTATCGTAATCAAACAACGAAACTTTGTGAAGTAAATACAACTGATGAAACATTTCCCCCCAGCCAATCCGCCGCATTCCCTTCTCACCTCCTTTGCGCTAAACCCGCGCTCAAAGGACCAAACCCATGAACCCCATCTCCGCCTTCGCCGTCTTCTTCATCGTCTGGTGGATCGCCCTATTCGCCGTCCTCCCTCTCGGCGTCAAAACCCAAGCCGAGGTTGGTTCCGTCACCGCCGGCACACATGAAAGCGCCCCCGCGCGCCCGCGCTTTCTTTTAGTCATCGGCCTCACAACGCTCATCGCCAGCATCATTTTCGCGTTCTTTTATTGGTTCACCATCACAAAGGGCCTACGCTTTGATGATCTCACAGAGTATTTGCCCGCTTTCATGACGCCGCCCGCGCGTTGAAGGCTCTTTGCCAAACGCTTGTTTCCAATATCAAAATAACCGGTTATGTAAGCGCACTTAGTCTTATATCCGCCCGATTCCCCTCGCGTTATGCGCGGCAGTGATTAGGCCAAAACCGGTGTCTTACATGCGTCTGTCTCAATATTTTCTGCCCATCCTCAAAGAAAACCCCAAGGAAGCAGAAATCGTTTCCCATCGTTTGATGCTGCGCTCCGGCATGATCCGCCAGCAAGCAGCTGGGTCTTATTCGTGGCTGCCGATTGGCCTGAAAGTTTTGAACAAGGTCAACGCCATCATCCGCGAAGAGCAAAATCGCGCCGGTGCCATCGAAATATTGATGCCGACCATTCAGTCGGCAGATCTGTGGCGCGAAAGCGGGCGTTATGATGCTTACGGCAAAGAAATGCTGCGCATTAAAGATCGCCAAGAGCGCGAGTTTCTGTTTGGGCCGACCAACGAAGAAATGGTCACCGATATTTTCCGCTCTTACGTGAAATCCTATAAAGACCTGCCGCTCAATCTCTATCACATCCAATGGAAGTTCCGCGATGAAGTCCGCCCCCGTTTTGGCGTCATGCGCTCGCGCGAATTTTTGATGAAGGATGCCTATTCGTTCGATTTGAATTTTGACGCCGCAAAAGCCGCCTACAATCGCATGTTCGTTTCCTACCTGCGCACCTTCGAGCGCGTCGGCATGAAGGCCATTCCCATGCGCGCCGACACTGGCCCCATTGGCGGCGATCTCTCTCATGAGTTCATTATTCTGGCCGACACGGGCGAGTCTGAAGTGTTTTGCCACAGTGATTATCTCACCATGCCAGTGCCCGGCGCTGACGTAAACTTCCGCGACGATAAAGCCATTGCAGACGTGGTGCAGCAGTGGACGGGACGCTATGCGGCCACGTCCGAGATGCATGACAGCAGCGTTTGGGACGCACTTGCGCCGGAGCAAAAAGTCAGCGCGCGCGGCATTGAAGTTGGCCACATCTTCCACTTCGGCACCAAGTATTCCGAACCCATGGGCGCAAAAGTGCAGGGCAAAGACGGCAAAGATCATCTGGTTTCAATGGGTTCGTATGGCATTGGCCCATCTCGCGTCGTCGCCGCCATCATCGAAGCCAGCCACGATGACAATGGCATCATCTGGCCAGAAGCCGTCGCGCCATTCGATATGGGCATCATCAATATGAAGCCCGGCAACGAGGCCTGCGATGCCGTCGCCAATGATCTTTATGCCAAATTATCCAATGCTGGCAAAGACTTACTGCTCGATGATACAGACAACAGCGCTGGCAACAAGTTCGCCACCGCCGATCTCATTGGCCTACCATGGCAAGTCATCGTCGGCCCGCGCGGCGTCGCAAATGGTGAAATTGAACTCAAAAACCGCAAGACTGGCGCACGCGAAAACATGAGCGTCGACGCCTTCCTCAAC
>JBGTAU010000031.1:0-2617 GCA_041749675.1 Rhizobiaceae bacterium
CTTTTTGAAATGCAATGGAACGCTTGCGGGTCTGTGAAATGTAGTAAAACACTTCTTTGCCATCAAGATTGTTGATGGTCGACGGCGTTCCAAGTGAGAGCAACACTTGCTCGCGGCTGGAGCCAACCGGCGTTGCCGAAACGGACTGCTCATCAATCACGTAGCCCTGCTGTATGGTCTCAGAGGGCGGCAAGATGTCGGTTGAACGACACCCACCAAGAGTGCTGGATGCAATCAACAGACCAAACAAGGCCTGCGCTGAAATGTTTCGCTTGAAATTACCGCTGAACAACGTCATCTCCCTATAGGTCGCGTATCGGACCTTTTTCCGCACGCTTTCGGTAAACCAGCTTTCGCCATGATGCAATCGGTCAGTTTGTGTGAAGCTCTCAAATAAGGGTGTCCTCAGTTTGATATTTTCACGTTTATTCGGCCGCAAACGCTTGCACAGCGAAGTGATTGTGATTGCGACCTATGAGACAATCGTGGCGGCGGCGCGGCAGCCCTTGCTTTATTCCGCTTGGAATGTCCCCGATTCCGCTCTGGGACGGTTTGAATCGCTGTCATTGCATATGATTCTGTTTCTGCATCGCACTCAAAGTGCCGCGGATTCAACCAAAGCATTGGCGCAGGAAGTTGTTGAAGAATTTTTCAAAGATGTGGATCATTCGTTGCGCGAACTTGGCATAGCGGATGCCGGTGTACCCAAACGTATGAAAAAACTTGCCAAAATGTTTTATGGTCGCGCCGCCGCCTATGATGCTGCGCTCAATGAAAATGATAAGACTGCGTTAAGCCAAGCGCTGCTGCGCAATATTAAACCAGATGTTTTAGAATGGCCGGAAGCAATCAATCTGGCAACGCATGTAATTAATATTCGCGACTTATTGGCTACGCAGACAGATACGGCTATCGAAGCTGGAAAGTTGATGTTTCCAACGCCGCAGTTGGCATGACTTGAGGAGCAAACATGCAAAAACAATCCGGCTTACCCATTAGCCATTTGGTCAGCGTGACACGATTGCCACAAAAAGGCATGGCCATTCGCCTCAAAGCGAGCGAACAAGAGTGTACAGCGCTGGCGCGTGCACATGGCCTGCAGGCGGTCACGAATTTTGAAGCTGCAATTTTAGTGTCCAAATGGCGGCGCGATGGCGTGCGCATCACAGGTGCGATCACCGCAAGCATCGTACAAACCTGTTCGATTACATTGGAGGCGCTCCCAGCTGTGATTGCTACTGATATTGACGCAATGTTTGTGCCCGAAAACTCAAAGCTTGCGCGCCCGAAAATTGATGACAATGGCGAAATGATATTGGACGCCGATGGCCCCGATGCGCCGGAAACCTTTGAAGGCGATCAATTGGATGTCGGTGCAATAGCAGAAGAATTCTTTGCGCTGGCCATTGATCCCTATCCCCGAAAAGAGGGTGCGGAGCTCGAATTTCGTGCTGAACCTGAAGAAATGCCTGAAAATAAAGTTTCGCCCTTCGCAAAATTGGCGGATTTTAAGCGAAAACAGTGAAGCCACTCGAGTATTTTGAGGTTTGCGATTGTTTCAATTCACAAAACCGATAAACGATAGAGCACTGGCGACAAGACTTTTTGTTTTCAAATGAGCGGGACATCAATTCAGTGACGAAAATTTCTATTGATGCAATGGGCGGCGATTTTGGCCCCCCCGTCACAATTGCCGGCGCAGCCCTAGCGCTGGAGCGTTACCCGGATTTGCAATTTATAATCTATGGTAAAGAACCAGATATCAAGCCAGAACTTGCCAAGTATCCGCGGCTGACCACAGTCTCGCAAGTGGTGCATTGCGAAGTTGCAGTCTCCATGCAGGATAAGCCCAGCCAAGCATTGCGCCAAGGCCGATGGAAATCCTCAATGTGGAAGAGCATTGAAGCGGTGAAGACCGGCGACGTCGGCGCTGCCGTCTCTGCTGGCAATACGGGTGCGCTGATGGCGATGTCGAAATTTTGTTTGCGCACGCTCGCACGCGTCGAACGTCCAGCCATCGCCGCCATTTGGCCGACTTCGCGCGGCGAAAGCATTGTGCTGGATGTTGGCGCAACCATTGGCGCGGACGCACAGCAATTGGTCGATTTTTCTGTGATGGGCGCGGCGATGGCACGCGCACTTTTTGAAATAGAACGCCCAACAATCGGACTTCTCAATGTTGGTGTTGAAGAAATCAAAGGGCAAGAAGAAGTCAAAGAGGCCGGTCGCATGTTGCGGGACGCCAATTTGACCACCATGTATTATCACGGATTTGTTGAAGGTGATGACATTGGCAAAGGCACCGTCGATGTGGTGGTCACCGAAGGCTTTGCTGGAAACATCGCGCTGAAAACGGCCGAAGGCACGGCAAAACAAATCGGCGAATATTTACGCGCGGCGATGAAACAAACATTGATGTCGCGCATTGGGTATCTTTTTGCAAAAAGCGCATTTGATTTTTTGCGCGAAAAGCTGGACCCTAGAAAAGTCAACGGTGGCGTTTTCTTAGGCCTCAATGGCGTGGTGGTCAAAAGCCATGGCGGCACTGACGCTGAAGGCTTTGCTGCCGCCATTGCCGTTGGCCGCGACATGGCGCGCAATGGACTGCTGGCAAAAA
>JBGTAU010000032.1:0-5001 GCA_041749675.1 Rhizobiaceae bacterium
TGGCCACCAGAAAATATCGACGACTTGGCTAAACGTTACGAAGATCAATATTAATGGCGCGTAGCGTCTAGAAACCCAAAGAAGGAGCAGGCTCATGCGCCACGGTAATTCAGGCCGCAAGCTTAATCGGACAGCATCCCATCGTAAGGCCATGTTTGCAAACATGTCCGCTTCGCTTATTGAGCACGAGCAAATCGTGACCACTTTGCAGAAGGCAAAGGAATTGCGTCCAATCGTTGAAAAGTTGATTACGCTCGGCAAGAAGGGTGACCTTCATGCACGTCGTCAGGCGATTTCGCAGATCCGCGATGAAACCCAAGTGCGCAAATTGTTTGCAACCTTGGCACCGCGCTATGCAGACCGTCACGGCGGCTACATTCGCATCATGAAGGCTGGTTTCCGCCATGGTGACAACGCTGACATGGCTGTGATCGAGTTCGTTGAGCGCGATACATCTGCAAAGGGCTCGAACGACAAAGCCCGCGTCGAAGCTGAACGCGCTTTGGAAGCCGAAGCAGCGTAATTTTCCAACCATATCTTTAAGTTATAAGCCCGGCAGCGACGCCGGGCTTTCTTATTTGCGCTTAATTTTTTTAAACAGCAGATGCACTGAAACTATAATGAACTCATTTCAAACCTATGGTTTGCGCAGAATTGCACAAATTCGATCAGTTGTTAGCTCTCTGAGTCCTCGGACTTTATTGACAAGGCCCAATATATCCCAAATTTTACGCCGCCATTTGTAGTTCGAAATGTGTCTTGTCGTGCCCAGCCAAAAAGGCAGCTCCATTGCATCTACAGTCCAACCCTGCTGTTTTACAATTGACGAAAATTTGGAAATTGTTATCCCGTTTGAAGTGTAAAGGGCCTCCCAATCCTGCAATTTTACGCTTTCAGGCATGTACCAATCGGAGTCAGGGCGGCTTGCTATTATCTCGCGATAGGCTTGAAACAGAGTGTCTTTGTTAAAGAACCAATGCAAGAAAGGCGTCCAACTCACACCGGATAAGTGATGCTCACTGGGGCAGTAAAATGGGGGAAAAACCACGATAAGAACGCCACCGGATTTCAATACTCTGTAGCATTCCGCCATCGTCTTGTTGACGTCTCTAACGTGTTCAAACACATCGAAACTAATAATGGCGTCAAATGTCGAGTCAGAGTACGGAATTGACTCTCCAAAACCTACGGCAAACTCCGCGTCAATATCTTCGGCTTTCGCGAAGTTCTCTGATGCATCTATAAAGACCTGCTCAACATCAATGCCATAAGACTTATTGATGTTATATTTTTTGTGCCACGCTACTGTTCTTCCGCCGGTAAAGCATCCCAGATCAAGTACTGTTTTGTTCTCAAGATAGGGACGAATTTGTTTCGCAAAGTGCCGGTCAAATGGGAGCTTGTTTTCATGTTCCACGCGATAGAGAGATGATGCCCTCATGATCTCGCGTTTTCTTGAATCTGAGGCATCGGTATATGTGTTTAGATTGAATATCTGAGCGATAGCAAGGTTATTACGCTGTGGGAATTTTTGTACCAATTTCATGGCACGTTTTGCAAATTTAACACTGATTGACATCGAATACTCCCAAAAGTTGCAGTTTGAATACTATGAAAAAACCTAATGACAATTGAAAGTTTTACCAAGGTACAAGGTTGCCATTCTTATTGGGTCTTCGGTAGAAATTGGTTTCTCGGTTGTTGATATCTGACCGATTCGGATATTGATAGACTATGCGTTTGACGCGTGACCGATTCTCGTTTTTGCCCCTAACCGCTTTGTGGCACTGCTGTCGATTGGAAGTCTAACATGATCTTTTTTGTCCCCAATTTGTTTGCCATGGCTCTGATTACAGTTAGTTTCGCGGTCTTTTCACAGCCGTTTGCTCATGCGGAAAATCATGATCAAACACGTGACAGTGAGGTTATGAAGCATCTGCAGCTGCAAACTCCATCTCATAAACAACTTGTTTTTGATAAGTTGCAAGAGAATGCCAATGGCATCTTGGGTGAAACATCAGTCAACCGCTTTCCCGTTGGACGTGATCAAATCCAACTTTCTTTTGCGCCGTTGGTCAAAGCAACGTCGGCCACTGTCGTAAATGTTTATGCTTCGTCTAAAGTGCGCGGGCGTTCGGCGTTCGGCGGCGATCCTTTCTTCGAACAGTTTTTCGGCGAAGACTTTAATGGACCAGAGCGTGTTCAATCTTCGCTTGGATCAGGCGTCATTGTCGATGCGTCCGGCATTATCGTGACCAACAATCACGTCATTGCCAATGCTGATGAGGTAAAGATTGCTCTTCCAGACGGGCGTGAATTTGAAAGCAAAATACTGCTCAAAGACGACCGTGTTGACCTTGCTATTTTGAAGATTGAAACTGACGAGCCGCTCCCGGTCATGGAGTTTGCAAATTCCGATGCACTCGAAGTGGGTGATCTCGTGCTGGCCATGGGCAATCCATTTGGTGTGGGCCAGACAACAACGAGCGGTATCATTTCCGCTTTGGCGCGTAGCCAAATTGGTGTTTCGGATTTCGGATTTTTCATACAGACAGATGCGGCGATTAATCCCGGTAATTCGGGCGGCGCACTGATCAATATGTCAGGCAAATTAATTGGTATAAACACTGCGATTTTCTCGCGCTCTGGCGGTTCAATCGGCATTGGTTTTGCCATACCATCCAACATGGTTAAAGTCGTCGTTGATACTGCCAAAGGCGGCGGCGACCGTGTCATTCGCCCGTATGTTGGCGCGACTTTTGAGCCGGTTTCTTCGGATGTCGCCGAAAGCCTCGGGATGCGCAAACCATTTGGGGCTTTAGTCAATGCGGTGGTTCGAGGTGGTCCTGCAGAGCGCAGTGGCTTAAAAGTCGGCGACGTGATCTTATCCATGGATGGGTTTGCGGTAGAACATCCCGATGCGTTGGGGTACCGCCTGTCTACCACGGGTGTCGGCAAAGTTGCACGGTTTGAAGTCTTGAGCCGTGGTGAAACCAGATTGATTGCCATTAAGCTTGATCAGGCACCGGAAACGGTACCGGCGGATGCGCAAGCCATTGAAGGCGAAAACCCGTTGGCTGGTGCTGTGATTGCCAATCTTTCGCCGCGCTTGGCCGAAGAGTTGCGCTTGCCCAGCAATGCCTCTGGGGTTGTCATCAAAGAGATTTATCGCAATGCACTGGCCTTGCGGTTTGGCATGGAGCCGGGAGATGTTATTCTTGAAATCAATGGCGTGGCCACGACATCATCTAAAATTGTGGTCGAAGTGCTCTCTAAACCTGCCAACTTCTGGCGGTTTAAAATCAATCGCGGCGGGCAGATTATTCGCCAGTTCTTTCGTTGAAATCGTATGAGTGATTTGTTCGCCACTGACCCCCGCGATGTGGGATACCGTCCGCTTGCTGATCGGCTGCGTCCTCAAAAGCTTGGCGACGTGACGGGGCAGGAGCATCTGACTGGTATTGACGGTGTGCTCACCCGCATGATTGCGTCTGGTACGCTCGGCTCTATGATTTTTTGGGGCCCGCCCGGCACTGGCAAGACGACGGTTGCGCGACTGCTGGCTGGCGAAACAGACATGGCTTTTGAGCAAATCTCGGCAATTTTCTCCGGCGTTGCTGATTTGAAGAAGATGTTTGAGACAGCGCGTGCGCGGCGCATGGGTGGGCGGCAAACACTGCTTTTTGTCGACGAGATTCATCGCTTCAATCGCGCGCAACAAGATAGTTTTCTGCCTGTTATGGAAGACGGGACCATTGTTCTTGTTGGTGCAACCACCGAAAATCCGTCTTTTGAACTGAATGCTGCTCTGCTGTCGCGGGCGCGCGTGCTCACGTTCAAGGCGCATGATGAGAAAAGCATTGCAACACTTTTGGAGCGGGCGGAGGCTTTAGAAGGCAAGCCGCTGCCGTTGGACGCCGATGCGCGTGCGATGCTGATTTCAATGGCTGACGGCGACGGGCGAGCTAGCTTGACATTGTGCGAAGAGGTTTGGCGAGCGGCTAAGCCTGACGAAGTGTTTGATGTGCAAAGCCTTCAAAATGTCGTTCAACGCCGAGCGCCCGTCTATGACAAAGGGCAGGACGGCCACTATAATCTGATTTCTGCGCTGCATAAATCGGTGCGGGGGTCAGATCCAAATGCTGCACTGTATTATCTAGCGCGGATGTTTGATGCTGGCGAGAATCCGCTTTTCATTGGCCGGCGTCTTGTGCGCATGGCCTCTGAAGATATTGGTCTCGCCGATCCACAAGCCTTGCAAATCGCCTTGGCTGCGAAGGATGCTTATGATTATTTGGGATCGCCTGAAGGCGAACTGGCACTGGCAGAGGCCTGCGTTTATTTGGCTACTGCGCCGAAATCCAATGCAGTTTATGTCGCATTCAAAGCGGCCATGAATTCTGCCAAAGAAAATGGTTCGTTGCGACCACCCAATACGATCCTCAATGCTCCGACTAAGTTGATGAAACAAGTAGGGTATGGCGAGGGTTATATTTATGACCATGACACGCCAAACGCATTTTCAGGCCAAGACTATTTTCCCGAAAAGATGGGGCGCCAAACCTATTATGATCCGCCGGACCGCGGGTTTGAAAGGGAAATCAAGAAGCGCTTGGATTATTGGAATAAGCTAAGAGCAGAGCGGTAGTCGAATTAAAATGAAAAAGTTGATTGATCGACTGCCAATATTGCAAATTGCAATTATGGCACTTTTACTCGGCCTTGCGCCATTTTCTCCTGAACCGCATTTGATTGAGAAAATACGTTGGTTATTTGATGGGTCGCCTTTCAAGTTGATTGATTGGGGTGATTTGGTTTTGCACGCAGGTCCTGTGGTTTTATTGATCTGGAAGTTAATTCGCGTTGCACAATTGAGATCATAGAAATGCTTCCAACGGCAATTGCGTGACTAATCAGGCTTAGCCCTTGAAGTTGCCCTTCCAACCCACTGCTGTTTGGTTTATGCAGCGGGAATGATCCAACTTCTCATCGTTATGATTG
>JBGTAU010000033.1:0-1674 GCA_041749675.1 Rhizobiaceae bacterium
CTGCGCAACCGCGCGAACGCCAATCGAATGCGTGATTTGACGGTGCCTAAAGGTAAATTTTGACGCTCGGCTATTTCCGAATGCGACAAGCCATTGAAGAATGCCAAGGTAATCATGTCGCGCTGCTCATCAGGCAAATCAGCCATCGCCAAGCGCACGCGTTCATCCCGCTGCCGTGCATCCATACTGCTATCAGCAGGCTCTGTGGCTTCTGGCTGAAACACCGGATCTTCCGGATCCAGCAGCGCCGATTTGTCCCGCCGTTTCAGATCGATCCGTCGATTGCGCGCCACGCGAAACAACCATGTCGAAAGCGATGATTTTGCAGGGTCGAATAAACCAGCCTTTTGCCACAGAACCAACATCACCTCTTGCGCTAACTCTTCGGCTAAGCCGCGCTCCAAATTCATTCTGATAAGATAGGACGTTAGGCGTGGCGCGAAATAATCATACAATTCGCCAAATGCCTCGCGATCTTGCGCGCGCGCAACTCGACTAGCAAGTAAAGCGAATTGTTCGGGCATTGGCTTGGTATGCGAGATTTTAATAAAACTCCGTCAGCAAACTTTTCAAACTCTCTTCAAGGCGCATTGTGGACCAAATGATCGCAAATTCAAAGTCAACGATCAGCAAATTTTACGCCAAACTAATGCCGCTTTTGCCTGTTTGATTGATTGAAAGGGATAGTTAGTACGGGCTTTGGGGCTTTTGTCACGAGAATGATTGTCAAAAAATATTCTGTTCACCATTCCGTAACCAGAAATGCGTCAAAATTAAACAGATTGAGCCGATCAGGCCGATGCGGTTGCAAGCCGATACGGCTGCAAGAACGACAAGGATTATGACGTCAATGCGCGTGAAATATTTTGTAGCAGCAGCTTCCATTGTACTGATGGCAGGCAGCGCAGCATTTGCTCAAACCCCGAGCCAAATAGGCAAGTTTTCCGCTTGGGGTTCTTATGCTTACAAAGCAGGCAACGGTAAAGTCTGCTACATTCTCACCATCCCGCAGACCAAAAAGCCTGATGCCGTTGACCACGGCGATAACTTCTTTTTGGTCAGCCAGAAGCCAGGCCAGAATGTTGCCTATGAGCCACAATTTATGGCCGGTTATGAATTGCAAGCCAACTCCAAGGTGACCGTCACCGTTGGTGATAAGAACTTTTCAATGTTCACGTCTGGCAAATCGGCTTGGATGGAAAATGCTGCCGAAGAGCCGCTACTGCTCGCGGCCATGAAGGGCGGACAAACCATGTCTATCAAAGCCACTTCCAAACGCGGCACAGCGACTGCCTATACCTATTCGCTTTCAGGCATTTCCAAGGCTTTGGATTCGGTAAAGAGCTGTAAGTAATTTTCGCGAACTGTCGCACATCAAATTTGTTAATGTGCCACCAAACACCCGTATCCCGACACGGAAAACCGTTCGGGATATCCATCAGTTGGGAAGCGGGGCGCTTCTTCGCGAAACGCCAGAAGGGAGTGGTGGCGTAACTTCTGCGCCCCGCACGTTGACTTCGCACACTGTTCAGGCTGGCTTTTCAGCCCTGTGGTGTTGGTCTGAAAAGTCTACTTTGACGGCCAAATGCAGCAATTTTCTGCGCTTCCGGTGCTCACGTACTGAAGTACGCTCCGCTCCGGTTCTCGAAAATCACCGCATTTGACTCGCCTAAG
>JBGTAU010000034.1:0-3430 GCA_041749675.1 Rhizobiaceae bacterium
CAAGTTTCCCTGAGCTATTCCGAACTGAAAGGTACGTTCCCACGCGTTACTCACCCGTCTGCCACTCTCCTTGCGGAGCGTTCGACTTGCATGTGTTAAGCCTGCCGCCAGCGTTCGTTCTGAGCCAGGATCAAACTCTCAAGTTTATATGAAAATCTGAATTGGCTATATTTTGGTCACGCAATTGAATTGACGAGAACATTCTTGACTTACTTTGATTGCTCAAAGCTTGCTATGTATGTCTCTAGTCAAACGTGTCCGGCCAAGTCTCCGCGAACCTTTTCATCATCCAATCTCTTGCGAGCTTGAAAGACTTCCGAGTTCTGCAGTAACACTGCCGCCCACGTTTCTCTTTCTTCTGTATTCAATTTTCAAAGAACAGACATTGCGCAAACGCGCTTGTCAGGGCTGGGGGACCGTTAGGCCTCATACCCGGTAGAGTGTCGCTTACGCGGCTCTCAGTGATTTCACAAGGGCAAGTCATTTGCGCCAGCGGCGCGTCGCCCTCGTTCGATGACCGGCTTATAGGACAGGCCCACTCGAAGTGTCAACACAGTATTTGAAGTTTTTTCGCTTTTTTTGAAGATTCTTTTTGGACCTGTGCACAAACCGCTGGGGCAACCCCAAACCTGTAGCCGCCTAACCACCAGATGTGGTCATAAACCGGCCAAATTCACTATATAGAACCGTTTTTAGATAAAATGCCCAATTTCCTAACGAATGTTTGACTCACATCTATATACAAGAGAAAACAGACGTATCTTTTAGTGACCCAAACAAACCGTGTGATTGGACCTCATGAGCCCTGTGGATAAGATGGTAGCGCGCCTAGGTAATGAGCCGCCTATCGTTGCTGATGGCCGAAAAGGTCCCCCAGACCGGCGCGAAATCTCTGCCCGTTGGCTGACAGGCACGTTTTTAACCGGACTTACTTCCATTGTATTAATGGGCGTGGCGCTTTCAGCGGCGCTAGATGGGCGTCAATTGTTGGCAACGCCTGCTGAAGTTATGGCTGATGATGAGCTGAACACAATAAATGGCGATCCAGTTGGCAAATCAGGTCGACTGACGACAACAGCGTTATCTCTTAAGATATCTGACAAACGCGTCTTGCAAGTCTCGACGCTCACAAAAGTTGGCGATCGCGATGTTGTGCGCACCTTGCCATTTGGTTTTGTTGACATGGCCTTGTCCGCAGGTCACACCACAAAGAAGTCCTATCCAGGCTTTGATGCCATTAACATGTTTGCAGATATCGGCGGCGACAGCGGCGGCGGTATCGAAACGGCTCAAATATATGGCGCGAAGGTCGAAAGCGAAGTTAGCCTCAAAACCACAGCCTTTGATGTGACGCAGGCGAACTTTAATTCCAGCAACAGTCTAACCTTAGAAGAAGTTGAAGAAGCGGTGCGCATATCAGGCGCGACTTTGACTGAGGGCGATGTGCAAGTTGCCTCACTTCATTATCTCGATCCGCTGCGGTTCGGCTCATCTGGAAGCGATTTCGAACTCAATGCGCCTAAGGGCGTCAAAATCGTCCAAGAAAATGTGTCTGTAGCACCGCGCGTTTTAACTGATGGCACAAGTAAAGCGTTTGCTGAAGAGATACTGCCAATTCGCAATGATGCATCACCAAAAGCCCTACTCAAAAGTGCTGGCTTTGAGGGTGCAGACGCACTTGGCATGGCAGATGCCATCACCACACTGTTAAGTGCACCCACTTTGAAGAGCGGTTGGGCACTGCGTGTCGCTTATGAAAGTATTGGCGATAGCCAGCGCATTGTGCGCACATCAGTATATGACGGCAAAACACATCTGTTTTCCATCGCGGTCGATGACCAAGATCAATATGTACCGATCGAAGCGCCTGAAAATGGTGATGACGTTATCGCAGCACTCAGCGACAACCCCCGCCCTACCCGCGTGCGCGGCGAACTGCCTTCTGTATATGATGGTGTGTATCGCGCGGCTTACGCCTATGATCTGACACCACGCATGGCCAAGCAATTGATAAAAATGCTGGCCTCCGAAGTGGATTTCCAGGCCCGCCTCTCACCGAGTGACACCTTAAAGATTTTTTACTCCATTCCGGAAGGACTTGATAAACCCACGGAAGAGTCTGACATCTTATATGTGCAGGCCCGTTTCAATGGAAATGTTCGCAAATACTATCGATATCGTGACGGCGAGGGCAACGCAGATTATTTCGATGAAAAGGGCAATAGCTCTCAACAGTTCTTGATTCGCAAAACAGTGCCGAATGGCGAGTTGCGCTCAGGCTTTGGCATGCGCAGACACCCCATCTTGGGTTACGTGCGCTTGCATGCCGGTACAGACTGGTCCGCACCACGCGGCACACCCATTATTGCCGCAGGTTCTGGCATTGTTGAAAAAGCCGGTTGGTCGTCGGGTTATGGCAAACAAACCATCATTCGCCACGCCAATGGCTATGAATCATCCTATTCGCATCAAAACACGCTGGCGCAAGGCATTGTGCCGGGCGCGCGCGTCCGGCAAGGCCAAGTTATCGGCACGGTCGGATCAACCGGATTATCGACCGGCCCGCATTTGCATTACGAATTGATCATCAATGGCGTCAAAGTCGATTCCATGCGCGTGCGCCTGCCATCTGGCAAATCACTCAAAGGCGCAGAACTAAACGCCTTCAAAAAAGAACGCGAACGGATTGATACATTGTTGGCAGTGGAAGCCGAGCCACAGAAGCTGGCGAGTAATTAGAAACCTACGCCATCTGATTTAATTTCAACCTCTTCTGCACAGACTTAGGCAAATTCAGCGAAGCCAAACGATAACTCTCTGCCAAATAATCTTTCAAAGCAGAATCTTCCATCGATTCATCACTCGTGCGCTGCAACCAACTCATCCCACGCGAGGCGAGATAGGGCGCTGGGCGCAAGCCCACTTCACTTTTCAACAAATCAAAGCTCATAGGTGAACATTTGAAAGTCAAGGCGAGCGATTCGCCTTCATTCCAGCCAGCGATGGCAAATACTTTGCCCTTTGGCCCTCCCACTTTCCAAACATGAGCGCCGCCCCATTGGATGACATGGGTTGAGTGGGGGAGTGAGGCGCAAAACGCATTGAATTCATCAAGCGTCATGCGCCACACCTCTATTTAAGCAGCCTTCGCCTCATTGGCCGCTACCCGAAACAACAGCCGGTCAGAACCAGCCGCGATTTTGATGTGCGAACCATCGCGAATTTCACCGGCCAGCACCTTTTCCGCGAGCGGATCCTGGACTTCTTTCTGAATGACCCGCTTCAAGGGTCTGGCACCATAGGCAGGATCATAGCCTTTGTCAGCCAGCCATTTGGTTGCGCTTTCGTCCAGATCAATCGTGATCTTGCGATCCTCGAGCAATTTGCCCAGCCGTTTGATCTGAATTTCAACAATTGCACCCATTTCCGA
>JBGTAU010000035.1:0-5424 GCA_041749675.1 Rhizobiaceae bacterium
ACTTGCAGTGGGGCATCGCCGACCTTTGATCTTATGCTGCACCTCATTCGATCGCGTCAAGGCGTAAGCTTTGCGATGAAAGTCGCAGCCGTGTTTGTCTATGAACGATCAACACCGCCGCTGAACATATCCACGCAATTCGTTCACACCAATTCACGCATCGCCGCCGCAACAGCTTTGATGGAAAGTCACATTGATGAGGCGCTCAGCATTGCAACTATTGCAAAGAGCGGCGGCATCACTATTCGCACTTTGGAAAAAATATTCTCAAAAGAGATAGGCGAATCGCCTGCTCATTTCTATCTCGGTCTTCGTTTGGCTGCCGCACGAAAAATGGTGACGGATTCAAAGCTACCCATGACTGAGATCGCGGCCCGAACTGGATTTTCCAGCGCGGTCGTGTTCACCAGAGCCTTTGGGTTACGGTTTGGCCGAACGCCGAGTTCATTGCGCTAACGCTTCGAAAAACGATACTCAGTCTCTTGCCGCAACGTTTCTCCTGGCCGCAAAATGTCCTGCGGAAAATAGGGATAATGGCTCGAATCTGGCCATCCTTGCGTCTCGATACAAAAGCCAGCGTATGGGAAATAAGCCGTTCCTGAAATGCCGGCGGGCCCAACAGGAATAGTATTGCCCGCATAAAGATGCGCGCCCGCCTCACTTGTCCAGACATCCAACATCACATCGGATTGAGCGGCTTCAACATGTACAACATGGCGCAGTGGACCGCGATGGGGTGCAACACACCATGTATTGTCATAGATGACCTGCTTAGCGCCGACTTTGCGGCGGATTGGCCTTAGTTTGCGAAAATCAAAATCACTCGCCTCAACAGGCAACACTCGGCCATCCGGTATCAAATCTTCATCTGTTGGCAAATAAGCATCAGCTACAATCTTAACTTGGTGATCGAGACATTCAGTCAATCCACCATCGTCGAGGTTAAAGTAGGAATGGTGCGCCAAATTGCATATCGTTGGCTTATCCGTCACCGCCTCAAACAGAACCGATAAAATGCCTTTCCCTGACACGCGGTAAGTACAACGAATATCAAGATTACCCGGAAATCCCATATTTCCATCTGGGCAACGAATCTCTAGCACCGCCTCATCTTTTGAAACGGCAACGAAGGTCCAATTGCGCGACCCTACCCCTTGGCTACCACCATGCAAACTGTGTTTGCCACGATAATTCTTCTCAACTTGATGCACCACGCCATCAATCACCAGTTTGCCATCGCGAATACGATTGATTGAACGCCCTGCGTTCACGCCGAAATAGGGCGAATGCTCGAGATAGTCATCAAAACTGGAAAAACCCAACACCAACGGCACATTATGACCCTTAAGATGCAAATTTTGAATGCCCGCGCCCCAAGACATAACGCTTGCAGTCAACCCACCGCCGCTAATTTCTACGATTTGCACGGTTTCATTGTCGCGTGTTTGCCCAAATATTTCCATCATGAACTCCTATGGCTTAGCGGCCTTGCTATAGCTCACAGAGACTTTACGCAAACTGATAACTCAAACACGGGCAACGAATTCAATCCAACAGCGTGGACTTTCGGGCTTTCACAATTGATGAAAAAAGGTTAGACACCGCCAACCATGCTAGGGCGCTGTCGGGGCGCGGGTGGCAATACGCCCTCCAAACACTAGCTTAAACGAAAAGAATGAGGTTCACACGTGTCGTCCACCTTTGAAAAAGTTGCAGATATTATTGCCGATACCAGCGAAATTGATCGCGAAACCATCACCCCGGAAAGCCACACGATTGATGATTTAGGCATCGATAGTCTCGATTTTCTCGACATCGTGTTCGCCATCGACAAGGCTTTCAGCATCAAAATTCCGCTCGAGCAGTGGACTCAGGACGTCAATGAAGGCCGCGCGCCGACAGAAGAATACTTTGTCCTGAAGAATCTTTGCGGCAAAATCGACGAACTCGTTGCAGCCAAAAAAGCTTAAATTTAGTACTTGCGAGACATAAGGGCTGTATGCATGAGCGGACACGATGTTCTCATCACCGGCATTGGCCTTCTGTCTTGCTTAGGCGAAGGCGTGGATGCGCATTGGAGCGCGTTGACGAGCAGCGCTGATCCAGTTGTCGACACCGATTCATTTGCCCCCTATTGCGTGCATCCCTTGGCCAAAGAGATTGACTGGGCATTGCAAATCCCGCGCAAAGAACAGCGCCAAATGGAACAATGGCAACGCATCGGCACGTATACCGCAGGACTTGCGCTTCAGGACGCTGGTATAAAGGACGATGAAGCGTTGAGCGCTTCGATGGATATGATCGTGGCAGCGGGTGGCGGCGAGCGCGATGTTTCCGTGGACACACAAATTCTTGACGCATCGCGTACCCGCAACGACCGCGAAGTGTTGCTCAATGAAAAGCTGACCACGGAATTGCGCCCGACCCTTTTTCTAGCGCAACTCTCTAATTTGTTGGCCGGTAACATTTCAATTGTTCACAAGGTGACTGGTTCTTCACGTACATTCATGGGCGAAGAAAGCGCAGGCATTTCCGCCTTACAAACCGGCTTTGCGCGCATTCAATCCGGCCAGAGCACCCATCTTTTGGTCGGTGGTGCGCTCAATGCTGAGCATCCAGATACTCTGTTATCCTATGAGCTGGCGGGCCTTCTAAAAAAGAACGGCTGGTCGCCAATTTGGCAGCGCCCCGAAGCAGACGGCGGTGTCATCATGGGATCTGGCGCAGCCTTCCTCGTGCTCGAATCACGCGAACACGCCGAAAAACGCGGCGCACGTGCGTATGCGCAACTCGCAGCAATTTCAGGCGAACAATCCTCGCGCCAAAGTAACAAGCTATCAGTCAGCATTGCCTCAGTTTTAGACAAGGTAAATGACGGGACACCCACGACAGTCATTTCGGGCGCATCGGGAGCTACAAGCGCAACCGAAGTTGAAAAATCAGTTCTTCAAAGCAAGAATAATCTCAGCGTACGCGCATTTTCAGGTCACATTGGTCATACCAAAGAAGCACAGTTTCCTTTTTCGGTTGCGTTGGCTGCCATTGGCGTTTGGAAAAATCAAACGCTGCCCGCCTTGGATGCGTCGTTCGAAACAGAGCATAGCGGCAGTGCGGAATGTGCGATCGCGTTGACCGTCGGATACCACCGCAGTGAAGGCGCTGCACTTGTGAAAAAGGCCTGATCTGATGGCAACAAAATTTACCGACCATTTAGGACGCCCGATTGTGGCCGTCACTGGCATTGGTGTTGTCACATCACTTGGGCTCGGCAAAGCCGACAATTGGGCAGCACTCACAAGCGGGCAATCAGGTATCCATGACATCACCCGTTTCCCAACGAATTTGTTAAATACCCGCATCGCTGGCACAGTCGATTTTATGCCCGAAAGTAACCAAGGCGCATCCATGCTTTCATTGGCGTTGGCCACCGCTGCCGCTGACGAAGCCATTGCAGAGTCTGGCTTTTTAAGTGATGACTTTGGTGGTCCGCTCTTTTTAGCTGCCCCTCCTGTTGAATTAGAATGGCAACATCGCTTTGCGTTAGAGCGTGAAATCGCAGCCAATAGCGTGGCTGGTTATGACCGATTGTTGGAAGTATGCCGCAAACAAACGCATCCTGACTTTTTCGCCGCCACCCAGTTCGGTTCAATTGCAGACCGATTACAAGAAAAGTTTGGAACGCGAGGCTTACCGATCACGCTTTCCACAGCCTGCGCATCCGGTGCAACCGCAATTCAGCTTGGCGTTGAAGCCATACGCCGCGGCGAAGCCACTCGTGTTTTGTCCATCGGCACAGACGGCTCCGTCAGCGCAGAATCGCTCATCCGCTTCTCCTTACTATCCGCACTCTCCACCCAAAATGAACCTGCTCACAAAGCCGCAAAACCATTCTCTAAAGACCGCGATGGCTTTGTGATGGCTGAAGGTGCAGGCGCTCTGGTCATGGAATCATTAGAAAGTGCAATTTCGCGCGGCGCAAAAATACTCGGTATTTTGCAGGGCTGCGGCGAAAAAGCTGATGACTTCCATCGCACGCGGTCCAAGCCAGATGCGTCACCAGCTATTGGGGCAGTCCGCGCGGCACTCGCCGATGCTGGTATCACCGAGAGCGCCATCGATTACATTAACGCCCACGGCACTTCGACGCCGGAAAACGACAAAATGGAACATTTGGCCATTTCCACTGTTTTTGGAGATAAATTGCCGCCGGTTTCATCCAATAAGTCCATGATTGGTCACGCTTTGACCGCAGCGGGCGCAGTTGAGGCCGTCTTCTCACTGCTCACCATGCAATACTCCAAGATCCCGCCAACCATCAATTACGACACTCCAGACCCCGCCATTCCGATGGATTGCGTACCAAATGTGAAGCGTGACGCTGACGTGTCGATGGTGTTGTCCAACTCATTTGGCTTCGGCGGTCAAAACAGCTGCCTTGTCATGGCGCGCGAAGCACACTAATCGCTACTCTACACAAATTTTTGAAGGACAGCCCGCCCATGCGTGCTCTGCAATTGATTGAAGACCGCCGCATTGAAGTGCGTGACATTGAAGCCCCCGGCGCGCCCGGTCCCGGCGAGGTTACCGTTGATCTGAAAGTCGTCGCGCTCAATCATATCGATGTCTGGGGTTGGCGCGGCATGGCATTCGCTAAACGTACACTGCCACTCACAATCGGCGCAGAAGCATCAGGCGTAGTCTCAGCGATTGGCACAGGTGTGTCTAATGTGCTTCCAGGCCAACTAGTATCCATCTATGGCGCGCGTATCTGCGGACTGTGCAAACCCTGCCGCGAGGGCCGCGATAACTTATGCGAACATGTTGCAGGCGTTCATGGCTTTCACCTAGGCGGCTTTGCCTGCGAGCAAGTAAATATTCCCGCACGCCAATTGGTCCCTGCCCCTCCTGGCGTTACAGATGTTGGCGCAGCCGTCGCACCAGTCACATTTGGTACAGTCGAACACATGCTCTTCGACAATGCCAAACTGCAGCCCGGCGAGACTATTCTTATACACGCCGGCGGCTCTGGCATAGGCTCCGCTGCCATTCAACTCGCCAAGAAAATCGGCTGCACAGTCATCACCACCGTCGGTTCAGACAATAAAATCGAACGCGCTAAAGCGCTCGGCGCCGATCATGTCATCAATTACCGAGAAGACCGCTTCGAAGGCGTGACCCGCAAACTCACCAAAAAGAAGGGCGTTGATGTTGTGTTCGAACATGTCGGCGCCGACACGTGGGCAGGATCGATGCTGTGTTTGAAACGTGGCGGTCGTCTTGTCACGTGTGGATCAACGTCTGGCGTCTCGACATCTATGAACCTGATGATGCTGTTCCAACAGCAATTGCGCCTTATTGGCTCTTTCGGTTGCCGCATGGAAAATATGGCTGATGCAATGCAAAAAATGGCGCAAGGCTTAGTCT
>JBGTAU010000036.1:0-3071 GCA_041749675.1 Rhizobiaceae bacterium
ACCGATGGACTGGAATGTCTGCACCTAGAAATCTCCAAACTCCTGGAAAACAAGCTGAATTCTCAAAATATGAGCGCCAATGAGTCTCATAATGAGCGCCACAAACAGAATTCAAAAACCCAATCCACATCTGATCTTGAACCTCGCTTTAGAAAAAAGCAGGGCGAACCGGATGCGGACAATACCGGACCTGTGGAGTGCGCCGCAGCTGGAGGCAGGCCAGGCGAGGGAGGCGGCATCGCTGAAACACCTGACTTGGGCGTGGAATCCGGAAATACGGCCGAAAAACCCATTCCGCTTGGCTTGGTGCTAAAAGCCTGCCCAGAGATTGCGAACTACGCCAAGGGCGAAATCGCCACCTGGCGCGACCTGATGGGGGCGGCGGTGACGGCGCGGTCGGTGTTCGGCGTGTCGCCGAGCGCGTACCAGGACGCCTGCGAGGTGATGGGGCAGGAACGGGCGGCGATTGCCATCTCCTGCATCCTGCAGCGAGCCGAACACATCAATTCGGCAGGCGGGTATCTGCGGGTTTTGACCGACAAGGCCAAGGTTGGCGAATTCTCGCTTTGGCCGATGCTTTTGGCGCAATTGCGGGCCAATGGCGGCCATGTGCGGCTGGTCGGGGGCGGGGGCGAATGACTGTTTTAACTCATGAGCCGCGCGGCCTTGCCGAGCTTTCGGGTCGCGTCGTTGTAATAACTTGCCGCCTGGGCGGTGGATTTGTGCCGCGACTGCTGCATGGCCTCGGGCAGCGAGATGCCGCGGTTGGCGGCTTCTGTGAGGTAGCCGGAGCGCAGGCCATGGGCGGAATAGGCGGCGGGGTCGAGGCCTGCGGCTTTGATGCGGGTTTTGAGGATGAGGTTGACCGATTGCGGCTCGAGACCCTTGCGGTCGATGTGGCCCCATCGGTCAATGTTGCGGAACAGCGGTCCTTTGCTGATTTTGCTGCGTTCGAGCCAGGTTTTGAGCGCAATCACTGGCTTTCCGATGAGAATGACGCGCTCGTCTTCGTCTGCCGCCGCCGTCTTAGTGCGACCGAGACGGAGGGTCAGACAGGGCAGGAGCGCCGAATTAGGGTCAGTTGGATCAGTCTGCACCGGATCTTCATCGATCAAATCCTCGACCCGAAGCGCTGCCACTTCGCTGCGCCGCCGCCCGCCAGAAGCAAAGGCCAGCAAGAGCAGCGCACGATCGCGTACATCTACCAGCCTGTCACTGCTTGTAGCCTTCAAAAGGACGCTCAAAATGTCCGCCGTGACCGCCTTTTGGCTCTTGCGGCCTCGTGGACGAGTGAAGGCGCGAACGGCGAGCTTAATCGCGCTGAGCAGGCTTGGATTACTAAAACTCCCTTCCAGCCCACGCCATTGCGTCAAGGTGGACCATGAGGACAGGCGGCGTCGCACCGTGGCCGGGGCATGCGGGCCTTCACTCCGGAGCACGCCGTTGCTTTTCAGGGAAAGGGCGACAGCATCCGGCATGCCATGATTGGCATCCAGAGCATGCTCATGTGCATCCCAAAGATGCTGCGCGACAAATTTGATCAAAAGCGCTTCCGGAGCGGGCCAAGGCAAGGTTTTGCCGGTCGACGCTAAACTCCAAGCTTCCAGATAAGCAAGGTCCGACGCCAGCGCCCGCATCGTGTTGTCACCAAGTCCTTGTTTCGCCAGATGTTTAAGTGTCGCCACATCATCATCGGTCAAAAGCTCCGCCAGCTTTTCGCGTCGGTTGAACGGCAGAATGGCGTCAAGCGCATCCAGTTCCTGGGCGCGATTAGGCGACGCATCGCCGTCTTCTGTGCTGTTTATCCCCCTGCTGTGCATCTATGTTATGCTCCCTATGCAAGCCGCATCTGTCTCAGCCGCTGATTTGCCCCAATTCTACTGATTTTGCTGGCCAAATTCATCACTATCGATACTAGGTAATTATCAATAGTGATATGGTCAACAATCAAATATACCCCATGAATAAATCTAAATAGCAAATAACTTTACTATCGAGAATTTCCTTTTGCTTAATCAATGGTTTACAAGATATGCTCACGCAGTCTATGAAGGCTGGGTGCGCTCGTTTGGGCTGGTATCTGAGGCAAGAGAGGCTATGGCGCTGCTGGTTGAGCGCTTGTCTCGCTCGCCCGTGGCGGCCAGCTGAATTTTGTCTCCGCTCTTCACGTTGCGTTTTCAGTTCGGGGCGCTTGCTGAATAATTGTGGGGATTGAGGCGCAACGAGTGCGACACGCGCAAATTGCGGCTTACACTTCATTTGAAATTGGTGAGGCACAATGATTCGATTGCCATGGGGGAAATTAGACGCGGATGCTAGTCATCATTTGGCGCACCACTGCGCCGATGTTTCTGCGTGCTTTGAAGCGATAGTTGCTTTGCCAGTTATTAGGGCTCGATTTGAGAGCGCTGCCGGGCGACTGTTGACTGAAGTTGATCTGTCGCGGCTGGCGCTGATTGTATTTCTTCATGACAGCGGAAAGCTGCATCCGGGATTTCAGTCTAAATGTGGCTGGGCTGACGGTGTATGGCCGCACGCGCAGTATGGCCATGTGCAAGAAGGCGCGGCGATTTTCCTTGAGGATGGCCCGATCTTAGGAAAGATTGCAAAGAACCTGCACGTGAACGCTCTTAAGCAGTGGTGTGATGGCGACGTCAACCTTCTATCGGCATCTTTTGCCCACCACGGACGGCCATTCGTTATAGAGCGGAAGGCGACACTCAACTGGGAGCCGGTGTTAGCCGTCAGCTATGACCCGCTTGTCGCCTCTGCGGAAATTGGCGGGATGTTGTCGGAATGGTTTGCACCTGCTTTTCAGGATGGCGGCAGGCCGTTGCCAGACAATCCTGTTTTCCAACATTTATTCTGCGGCCTTGTATCGCTGGCAGATTGGCTGGGATCGACGCGAACAGTATTTGATTTCTGCGCCGATGTTGACGCTGACTACATGATGAAGGCCCGTGGGCTGGCTCGAAAGGCCGTCGCGGATATCGGGCTCGACGTTTCGCTTTTGCTTGAGGCTGTTCAAGGGAGGGCGGAGTTTCCGTTCGTCTCGCCCGGCAATGCGCCGC
>JBGTAU010000037.1:0-8175 GCA_041749675.1 Rhizobiaceae bacterium
CCTACTGGCCCATAGTGATGCTGGCGTGCTGGATGCTGGTACGCTGGAAAATGTCGAACTACTCATGGCATTGGAAGCACAAAATTTAGTTGGATCAGGCTTTGAAGCTTCTGTGCGACGCGCGGCGGAAACGATTGGCGCGGAGTTTTTGTTTAACATCCCTGCCCCGTCCAGTTTGCCATTCCAACGCGCGGCGCTCGTCAGTTTGCCCGATGAGAACGCGGAGTTGGTCTTAGTCACATTGAGCGCAGATGGCTCTACCATGGATGCGCAAGTAGAAAGCCCCGATACCGCGCATTTGTTTCGTCTGGGAGAAGCATGGTTGGCCGTGGTCAGCCAGTTTCGCAAGCTATCGTAAGGCTTGCGTGCGAATAGTTGACTGGGCTGCGGCAAGGCGGGCAATCGGCACACGGAATGGCGAACAGGAAATAAAATCCAACCCGGTTTCTTCAAAAAACTGGATGGATTCTGGATCGCCGCCATGTTCGCCGCACACGCCGAGCGCGATGTCCGGTCGTGCATTGCGACCTCTTTCGCAAGCGACTTTGATAATCTCGCCAACGCCTTCGCGGTCAATGGTGACAAACGGGTCGCGGTCCATGATGCTTTTGCGCATGTAGGTAGACAAGAACGCAGAGGCATCATCGCGCGAGATGCCGTATGTGGTTTGGGTCAAATCGTTGGTGCCAAAGGAAAAGAATTCTGATGCTTCGGCGATGGCCCCTGCTCGCATGGCCGCGCGCGGCAACTCGATCATTGTGCCAACCAGATAATCAATTTTAATGCCGGTTTCCTTGTGAACTTGCGCCGCAACAGTGGCAATGCGGGCTTTAACAAAGTCCAGCTCTTTCATCATCGACACGAGCGGCACCATGATTTCGGGAACAACAGGTGCACCCGTTCGATTTTGCGCTTCAACCGCCGCTTCGAAAATAGCACGGGACTGCATTTCGGCTATCTCTGGGAAGCTGATGACCAAACGACAGCCACGATGGCCAAGCATCGGATTGAATTCGTGCAGTGATTCCATCCGCTCGCGTAGTGACTCAACAGAGAGCCCCATCGAGCCTGCAACTTCCACCATTTCGGCGAAGCCCTTGGGCAAGAACTCATGCAATGGTGGATCAAGCAGACGAATTGTGACTGGCATGCCGGCCATGATTTCAAAGAGATCCGTGAAATTGGAGCGTTGGACGGGCAGTAGCCGAGACAGCGCGGCACGGCGCTCGTCTTCGCTTTCAGCCAAAATCATTTCGCGCATATCGGTGATGCCAATATCGTCGAAAAACATTTGCTCGGTACGGCAAAGCCCGATGCCTTCGGCGCCGAATGTCAGTGCCGCGCGCGCATCGGCAGGCGTATCGGCATTGGCACGCACTTTCATGCGACGCACGGTGTCGGCCCATTGCATGATGGTGGCGAACTCGCCGGATAGCGTAGGCTGCAATGTTGGCACTGCGCCTTTGAGGACTTGGCCCAAACCACCATCAATGGTGATGATATCGCCGCGGCGCAAGCGCACATCGGCGCAGATCAAAACGCCGTTTTTGGTATCAACCTTGATGTTGCCAGCGCCTGTGACACAAGGCTTGCCCATGCCGCGCGCGACCACCGCGGCATGGCTGGTCATGCCGCCGCGTGTGGTTAAAACGCCCTCAGCGGCGTGCATGCCGTGCACATCTTCAGGGCTGGTTTCGGCGCGCACGAGGATGGCTTTGCGCCCTTCCGAGCGTAGCTTTTCTGCTTCATCGGACGAAAACACGATTTCGCCGGTAGCGGCACCAGGCGAGGCTGGCAGGCCAGTGCCGATTATGGTGCGCGCGGCCGCAGGATCAACGGTGGGATGGAGGAGTTGATCAAGGGCGGCCGGCTCGATGCGCATGACAGCACCATCGCGCGTGATAAGTCCTTCATTGGCCATGCCAACGGCGATGACAAGCGCGGAACGAAGGGTGCGCTTTCCCGTCCGTGTTTGCAACATCCACAGTTTGCCGTCTTCTACGGTGAACTCAATGTCCTGCATATCGAGGAAATGACGCTCTAGTTTTTCAGCAACATTCGACAATTGCTCAAAGACTGCTGGCATCAATTTCTCAAGTGAGAGTTCGCTAGACCCACTTGCGATTCGACCTTTTTCGGTGAGACTTTGCGGGGTGCGCAAGCCCGCGACGACATCTTCACCTTGGGCATTTGGCAGAAACTCGCCGTACAGGGCCTTCTCGCCGGTTGACGGATCGCGGGTGAAGGCAACGCCTGTGGCGGAGTTTGATCCGCTGTTGCCAAACACCATGGCTTGCACGGTGACGGCGGTGCCCCAATCATCAGGAATGTTGTGCAAACGGCGATAGGTAACGGCGCGGACATTATTCCAGCTTTTGAAAACGGCGCGGATGGCTTCCCAAAGCTGGACTTGTGGGTCTTGCGGAAACGGTTCGCCAAGCTCGTCTTCGACGGCTTTTAAGTAGCGGGCGACGATTTCTTGCCAGTCGTCTGCGCCCAAATCAACATCGTGTGCGACGCCACGCTTTTGACGCTCATGCTCTAAAATATCTTCAAAGAAGCCATGATCGAGATCGAGCACCACGTCGCTGTACATTTGAATAAAGCGCCGATAGCTGTCGAAGGCAAAGCGGGCATCGCCTGTTTCTGATGCTAATGCGGCGACGGTTTCGCTGTTCATGCCGAGGTTGAGCACCGTATCCATCATGCCGGGCATGGAGGCTTGCGCGCCAGAGCGCACGGAAATGAACATCGGCTTTGTTGTCGCGCCAAAGGTCCGGCCAGTGACAGTCGCAACGCCGGTCAAAGCTGCGGTAACTTCATCGCGTAAGCCATCTGGGAGTTTGCGTCCGGAACTCAGAAAATGGCGGCTGGCACCGGTGTGGATCGTAAAGCCGGGCGGGACAGGCAAGCCCAGCGCCGACATGGCAGCCAAGCTTGCGCCCTTGCCACCCAAGAGGGCGGCATCAGCAGCAGCGCACAGCGCATGGCCGGTTCCAAAGCTATAGACCCAGTTGGTCAAAATATCCTCCGCCCGCGCCGAGTGTTCCCATATCGCAGGTGGCGAAAGATGACATTGATTTATGGTGCAGTGCAACAAGAAAATTTAAATTAGTCCCAGAATGCTCTTGGATTGTGCATTCTGCGACTGAACGGAAAGAATTTAGCTCGCTTCTCTAATCTGCTCCGCTGTCTGCAAATCTACACTCACCAATTGGCTGACCCCCTGCTCGGCCATGGTCACACCGAAGAGACGGTTCATGCGGGCCATGGTGATGGGGTTGTGGGTGATGATGACGAAGCGGGTTTCCGTTGTGCGGGCCATTTCATCCATTAGATTGCAGAAACGCTCAACGTTATGATCATCCAAAGGCGCATCGACTTCGTCGAGCACGCAGATGGGGGCTGGATTGGTCAGGAACACAGCGAAGATCAGCGCCATGGCCGTCAATGCTTGCTCGCCGCCGGAAAGCAGCGTCATGGTTTGTGGCTTTTTACCTGGAGGACGGGCGAGGATTTCAAGGCCGGCTTCCAGTGGGTCATCGCTTTCGATCAATTGAAGCTCAGCCGTTCCGCCGCCGAACAAATGGGTGAAGAGCCGCGTAAACTGCGCGTTGACGACATCAAAGGCAGCGAGCAGGCGTTCCCTGCCCTCTTTGTTGAGGCCTTGAATGGCTTGGCGCAAAGTTTTGATGGCTTCCACCACATCGACGCGTTCGGAAATGATGAGGTCAAAGCGACCGGTGAGTTCGCTTTGCTCTTCCTCGGCACGCAAGTTTACTGCGCCCAAACGTTCGCGCTCGATCTTTAAGCGATCGAGATTGCGCTCTGTGACATCGACTGCGGGCATCGGGTCTTGCGCACTTAAACCCGTGAGCTTGAACACTTCGTGCGGCTCGACTTGCGCAGTTTCGCGAATGCGCGTTTCGATTTCGGCGCGGCGCTCATGGGCGGCGACGAGGCGCTCTTCGGCGCGGGCGCGGGCTTCGCGGGATTCGGACAGAGTTTGGATCGAAAGCGTTGCCGCACGGTCTAGTTCTTGCTGACGCGTCTCAGCAGCCTGCAAAATATCGGCAGCTTGTTTACGCGCATTTTCGGCATTGGTGAGTTCGCTCATCAAAGCGCGGCGTCGGGCGTCGATTTCATCTGGACTGTCGATGATTTGATCGAGTTCGCGCGCCGTTTCATTGTGACGATCAGATAGAGACAAGATTTGCGCCTGCGCGTTCTCGCCCCGAGAAATCCAATTTTGACGCTCAAAACCGATTGCGGCAAGACGGCGGGCGCGTTGCTCGGCCTCGCGTTTGAGACCTTCATATTGTGCACGCGCTTCTGCAGCATTGCCGCGCCCTTGAGCGACCAACGTTGTGAGATTATTCAACCGTGTTGTGACTTCGGTGATGTCGGGAGCAGCCAACAACGCCGCATCGGCATTGGCGATGGCTTTGACAGTTTCTTCAATATCGACGGCCAATCGCATACACGCATCTTCCAATACGGCGCGGCGGCTGGATAATTGACCGGCGGCGCGTTCCGCTGCGGCCAAAGCATCACGGGCGTCGGCGACTTTACGCTGGGCAAAGCGCAGTGCATCGCGGGCTTGGCGTTCGGCCTCTATTTCGGCGCTGAGATTGCGCTTGGCCTCGACTTCTGTCGCTTCTGCTTGGCGCAAAATTGACGTGGCTGCCAACGCCTCAGTGTCGAGTTCGCTCAAGCGGTTTTTTTGCGCAAGGCGCATGGCAGCAGCGGACGGCGCATCGGCGCTGGCGACAAAACCATCCCAGCGCCACAGTGCGCCATCTTTGGTGACGAGGCGTTGTCCAGGCTTCAATTGGCTATGCAAAGCGACTGCTGCGCTGGCTTGAACAATACCGATTTGATTGAGGCGGCGCTGCAATTGGCGCGGGGCGCGGACGTGACTGGACAACGGGACTGCGCCAGCGGGCAAAGCTGCGACATCGCTGGCAAAGTCTATATCGCCCCAAAATGCGGGCGCAGCGCGATCAAGTGGCGCGTCAAGGTCTTCGCCCAAGGCTGCGCCGAGTGCAGTTTCAAAGCCTTTTTCGACCTTGATTTCATCGACGACAGCTGGAAACAGGCCAGAACCGCCGGCGCTCAACATCTTTGACAAGGTGCGCGCTTCGGTTTCGATACGGTTTAATTCGGTGCGCGCCAATTCGACGGGCTTGCGGGTTTCTGCTTCTTTGGAGCGAGCGGTTTCGACGCGCTTTTCAATGGTGGAAACTAAAGCCTCGGCAGTTGCAACAGATGCATCTGCGGTCTCGACGTCTTTTTTCTTTTCTACCGGATCGGCTAAAGTTGCAATCTTTGCGGCAATTTCATCGGCTTCGCGTACAATGCCCGACAATTGTGCGTCAAGCCGTGCCTTGCGTTCGTTGGCTTCGCGCAAGGTGCGATCTAATTGTCCGCGCAACGCGGCGGCCTCTGCGCGCTCGGCTGTGACTTTGGAAAGCTGCTGTTCGCTGTCTTTGAGCGCGGCTTCCGCCACTTCGAAAGCAGTACCGAGGCGCTGTTCTATTTCGCCGGACTTTTCAGTGTCTTGTCGCAGTTGCGCTTCTTCGGCATCAAGTTTTACTAAGAACGCACCATTGTCTTGCAACAATTGCTCTTCGCGCGCGATATCGGCTGTGCATTGCGCGAGGCGTTTTTCGAGTTCGACTTTGCGGTCGCGAAGGCGCGTGGCTTCTTCTTCAATTTGCGTGCGGGCAATGGTCAATCGTTGCAGAGCGGCGGCCGCTTTCGCTTCGGTTTCACGCAGCGCCGGCAAATGATGTGCGCCAACGCCCTGCTCTTTGGCGGCGTTCATCTGAGCTTGTGCGCGCTCGGCGACCACATTGGTCGCAACATTGAGCGCACTTTCGCTTTCGCCAGCTTGGGTTTTCGCTTGTGTCCAACGCAGGTGAAACACAATCGCTTCGGCACTTCGAATGTCAGCTGACAGCGTTTTGAAACGCGATGCTTGACGGGCTTGGCGTTTCAGGCTTTCAATTTGGCTTTCAAGCTCAGACGTCACATCATCTAAACGTTCAAGGTTTGTTTCTGCAGCGCGCAAACGCAGTTCCGCTTCGTGGCGGCGGGTGTGCAGGCCGGAAATGCCAGCAGCCTCTTCTAAAAGAGCGCGGCGGGCTTGTGGCTTAGCTTGAATGAGTTCGCCGATGCGGCCTTGGCCGACCATGGACGGCGAGCGCGCGCCGGTGGACTGATCGGCAAACAGCAATTGGACGTCTTTGGCACGGGCTTCTTTGGAATTGATGCGATAGGCCGAGCCAGATTCACGTTCGATACGACGCGTGACAACCAATTCTTCAGCATCGTTGAACGCGGAGGGCGCAGTATGGTCATGGTTGTCGAGGAACAGCGTGACTTCAGCAGTGTTGCGCGATGGCCGCGTGCCAGAGCCTGAGAAAATCACGTCATCCATGCCTGATGCGCGCATGTTTTTATATGAGTTTTCACCCATCACCCAGCGCAGCGCTTCCACCAGATTGGACTTGCCGCAGCCATTTGGCCCGACAACACCCGTCAAGCCGCGCTCAATGACAAATTCTGTCGGTTCAACAAATGACTTAAAGCCAAGAAGGCGCAGTTTGGAAAAACGCATCAGGACTCCTTCGTGCGGCGCAATGAGCGCCACACCGTTGGAGCGGACGATTTGCTGGCATTAGAGCAAAGCGTCGATGACACCTGACATTTGTTCAACCGTTAAGGCCCCTGGGTACTTCTTGCCGTTGATAAAGAATGTTGGTGTGGATTCCACGCCAAAATCCTTCGCTCCGCGCTCACGCGTGTCATTCACATCGTTCAAAAGCTGTTGGTTCGTCAAGCAGGCGTCGAAAGACTCCTGTGTAAAGCCTGCCAATTTCGACAATTGCAGTAATGCAGCTTTGGCATCTTCGACATGTGACCAGCCATTTTGTTGGGCAAACAGCGTTCCCACCATTGCATAATATTTATCATCGCCCGCGCAACGCGCAAGCATGAAGGCGGCAGCGGCACGCGGATCAAATGGAAATTCGCGCAAAACCAAACGCGCTTTGCCAGTATCGATGTATTTTTCTTTGATGGCGGGCAGCGTTTTTTCATGGAAATTTGCACAATGCGGGCATGTCATAGATGCATATTCAACGATAGTGACTTTGGCCGCTGGATCGCCAATGAATATGTCTTTGAGTTTTCCAGGCTCCATCAGTTTTGCAACGTCAACTTCACCGGCAGGATCAGGAATTTCGACTGCTTTGGCAGGCGCTGCATCTGTTGCCACCGTCTTAGCAGGTTCTACAGGGGTGGCTGTGGCATCTGCGGGCTTGGCAGGCTCAGGCGCTTTAGCCTCGGCCTCCGGCTTCTTTTCGTTGCAAGCAACTAACAAGAGCGCAACCGTTCCGATAGCTGCGGAACTGAGAAGCGAGCGGCGGGAGAGTGTTTTTTTCATCGAATCACCTGTTTATTTTGCTGATATTTAGCACTTTGGCCTGTAGAAAATACTTCATTAACCAAGTCTGTTCACTTTTTCTAAATTCCCTATGGGTAATTTATGGCATGAGCAAGAAAACTGACAAATAGCTCAATGTGTAGTTCAATGGGAATCTGGAGATAACATGAAAAAGCTGATTAAAAATTTCGTTGCCGATAATAGCGTCGCAACTGCAATTGAATATGGCCTGATCGCAGCGTTGATTGCTGTTGCAATCATCGTTGGTGCTGGCAACCTCGGCACATCGCTTAATGCCAAGTTTGCAAACGTTGCCACACGCGTAAACAACGCTGGTTGATAGACCACTTTCTATCTCATTTCAAAAATCGCGAAAATGTTCGTTTGTGTCATTTACACAGACGAACTTTTTCGTTTTTGCAGCTGTTTTTAACATCCACTGTTTGCTTTAATACTCATTCCTAATTTTAGTAAAGAATTGCGTAAATCTTCATTTTCGATTTTTTCTACACTGGACCGCAATTGCAATGTTTCGGACGTGCCTAACGAAATCTCTTTGCGTTTGGATCTCGTTTTGAAGGCATCAATAGCGGCTTGCTTAATTTGAATCTTGCAAACGGCGCTATAACCAAAAAAACGATTGATCCGATCAATCAATTCGCTTGTTTGATATTGTAAATCCAACGCCACCGCCCCTTCGCAGGCGACTACTAAAGTGCCGGGCT
>JBGTAU010000038.1:0-6403 GCA_041749675.1 Rhizobiaceae bacterium
ACTATCGAAAACTCTGCAGCTATGGAGGCAATCGTAAAAAGTGCGGCCACTGCCAACAGCGATGAACCGGGAACGGAATACCATAGCAGCAATAGGCAAATGATTTTTATTGTCGCAAAAAAGGCAATCCAATGTTTGCGAGGCCCAGTTTGATCAGCAATAGAACCCAGAATGGGTGATAAAATTGCAATGGCAAAACCACCGGCAGCAGCGGCATACGCCCAAACCGCTTGCCCAGTTACAGGGTCACCGGACAGACGGGACACAAAATAGGGGCCGAAAATAAATGTGGCAATCAATGTAAAAAACGGCTGAGCGGCCCAGTCGAACATCATCCAACCGTAAATGCCGCGTTTTGGTACGCCCGGTCTGCCTAGTTCCGCCATGATATTCCCCTTAGATTGCCCTATTCGTTAGGCAATAGTGGCACTGAAATCAGCGCAAAAGCAAGCGGTTACAACTCGACCAAATGATCATCCAATTCGTTGCGATCATCGTGTGATTTCGGAAAATGCTTGGCAAGCAAAGCACCGGAAGCCTCAATGGCTTTGAGATAACCGGCCGCATAGTCTTTGGCACGCGCATGGTCGATCAACATCGCAACAATGCTATCCCATTCCTGTTGCGCAACACGCATATCGATGGCCTCGTCTGCATAAACTTCGCCGTAACGCTCTTCGACAGACACGAACAAGAGAACACCTGTGCGATTTCTGGTCAGGTGAATGTTGCGGGCAAGAAACTGCGATGAGGCGTTTTGGTGGGCGCGTTTATAGAGTGTTCGATGTGGCACGAGCGACGTGCACAGATTTGGAAAAAACCACAAAATTGCTAAAGCGCAGGCCCAAGCGCTGACAAAAGCTGTGACGAACACCACCGTATCAGCTTGCACCCAATAATAGCGCATCAACAGCGCACACAGCACCGCGCCCAGCATGGCAGCGACGGACACGGCAAGCGCGGCGGGGGCAAAATAATCGTCTGACCGACGCGCCAAGACCGCATAAATCTCGCCATCCGTTTGCGCTTCGGCTTGGCGGATCGCTTCCGCCACACGGGCGTAATCTTCACGGTTCATCAGCGCCATTTCACCATCCCCCTGAAGAGCCGCCGCCGCCCGACGAGCCACCGCCGCCAGAAAAACCACCGCCACCCGATGACCAGCCACCACCAGAGGAACCGGACGACCAGCCCCCGCCAGACGAGCCGCCGCCATCATAGTTTGACGAATTGGTATCCACCACCATGCCCAGCCATTTATAGCGGCCGGGGCCAATTTTCTTGCCGAACAAGCGCACCATCAAAGGTACAAAAAACGCCGAGAAAAATACGAGCCCAAAAATGCTGAAGAAAATAATGAATTCCCAGTCAAGCTCAGGTTCCGCGCTCAGATTGCGCCGTGCTCGCGCATCGAGTTCAGCGCCATCACCAGTAAGTACCGTCAAAATATCTGTGACGCCATTGCCAATGCCAGTCGCAAAATCGCCTTCGCGAAACCGTGGCACGATGGTTTCACGCACGATGAGACTTGAAAGCGCATCCGTCAGCGAGCCTTCGAGGCCATAGCCGACTTCAATGCGCAATTTTCGATCATCGCGTGCAACCAGCAACAAAACGCCATTATCTTCTTGTTTTTGGCCCAGCGCCCATGTGCGAAACGTCTTGTTGGCAATATTCTCGATTGGTTCGCCTTCGAGCGAGGGGATCGTCAATATCACCACTTGGTCAGACGATTTCTTCTCAAATGCGTCCAACTGCGCAATCAACGCAGCCTCTTGGGCAGGGTCAAGCAAATCAGCCAAGTCAACCACACGGCCCGTCAGCGCTGGCACTTCGAACGCTTGCGCGGGAAGCTGCCAAACCAGCGCAAACACGAGAAGCGCGGCGCGAATGAAAGCCATCCGCATCCGCGACCCAATCATGGTTATGCTGCTGTGCATGTGCGTGCTTGCCTCAGCGATCAAAATTTGACCGCAGGCACTTCCATCTTGTCTTCTGCAACCGTGAAGGTTTCGTAGGCCTTGTTGCCTGTCCACCACAAGTAAGCCCAAATCGCACTTGGCAGTGTCTTCAAGGATGTGTTGTAAACCCGAACCGCCTCAATGTAATCGCGGCGCGCAACAGCAATGCGGTTTTCAGTGCCTTCAAGCTGCGACTGCAAAGCCAAGAAGTTCTGGTTGGATTTCAAATCCGGATAGGCTTCAGAAACGGCCAATAGACGGCCAAGCGAGCCGGTAATGGCTGATTGGTTTTCTTGAAAAGTCTTGAACGCTTCAGGGTTGGTTAGGATATCAGCAGGTACTTGGACCTGCGTTGCCTTGGCACGCGCTTCCACAACTTCAACCAAAACATCCTTTTCCTGTGTAGCGAAACCTTTAACGGTTTCCACAAGGTTTGGAATGAGATCGGCACGGCGTTGATATTGATTGAGCACTTCGCTCCACGCAGCCTTGGCGGATTCTTCGGCCGTTGGGATCGTGTTGAACCCGCAACCAGAAACCAAAGCCGCCACAACAAATAAAATGGAAGCTGTTACAACGGCGCGAAGACCGCGTGGCAAAGAATGAGTAGTCATATTTAGTCCCCTCAAAAGGATGGCCAAGAATATCAAGACCTTTGCAATACCTTATCGTGTTTCATCGTGACAGCAAAATGGCAAATGCATTTTGCGTGTCACTGGTCTCCAGCCAGAAATTATGGTCAAATGACAAAATGACCGAAGAACAAAAACGATTGGCTGAATCGCAGCGCATTTTGCGACAAGTGAACCGCGATTCGGACCACGCTGGATTTACGCCCATTGATCGTTTGCAAAAACACCTATCTGCAAATGATATTGATAAAACCGACCCACTGGAAGTATGGGGCACGCGCATCGGGCGCAGTCTTGGTCTTGTCATCATGATTTCATTGTTGCTGGCAATTATCCTCTGGTATGGAGCGGCGCAATGATGAACAGTTCTGATCGACCAGAAACCTTGCCGGCAATCATCGTGATTTCCAGCCATGTGGTGCGTGGCACAGTCGGTAACAGGGCTGCCGTGTTCGCGCTCGAAACGCTTGGCTTTCCCGTCTGGGCCTTGCCGACGGTCACGCTGCCTTGGCATCCAGGTCATGGCCGCGCTACGCGCTTAACAGTTGATGAGACTGGCTTTGCAGCACTGATTGACGACCTGTGCAATTCTCCGTGGCTCAGTGAAGTTGGCGGCATTTTGACAGGCTATCTGGGCTCGGCCAGTCAGGCGGGCCCAATTGCCAAACTTATTGCGGCAGTGAAAGTCTTAAATCCGGACGCAATTTATCTATGCGACCCTGTAATTGGTGATGCGGGCGGACTTTATGTTCCAGAAGCAACCGCCGCCGCCATTCGCGACACTTTGCTGCCGCTCGCCGATATCACGACGCCAAACCGGTTTGAATTGCAATGGCTCACAGGTCAAAGCATCGACGATAATCAATCCTTGATGAATGCAGCCGAAATACTTGGACCGAAGTCGGTTGTTACGACCTCGGCCCATGCTCTTATGTCGGGCAGCACCGGTAACATGTTAGTCAGCGGCGCAAACTGCATCATGGCTGAGCATCGCACTGTTGACGGACCATCCAACGGCCTTGGCGATTTGACAGCGGCGCTGTTTTTAGCGCGCACTTTGTTTGGACAATCGGGTGAAACGGCGCTGAAACAAACAACGGCGTCCGTTTTTGAAGTGATGGCGCGCGCTGCAAAACGCGGTGCCAACGAGTTAATGCTATCGGCCGATGCCTCCTCGCTTGCCCATCCAATGGCGATGGTGCAAATGCGCCGCATGATGCGACCAAAGCCGAAAGTTCCTGCGTGATCGTCGGCGTTGATGGCTGCAAAGGCGGCTGGATTGCGGTGTCGCAAACTTCCACGCAAGACGCGCCAACAGTACAAGTCCACCGCGACTTTGTTTCTCTGGTAAACGTCTATGCCCTCGACGCAACAATTTGCGTCGATATGCCCATTGGCTTACCAGATCAAACAACTGTGGGCGGACGCGGGCCTGAACAGATCGTCCGCGTTTTCCTCAAAAAACGCCGATCCAGCGTGTTTTCTATACCCTCGCGCGCCGCAGTGTATGCGACCTCGGCACCTTTCGAAAAAGGCAGCTATGCGCAAGCGCACGCCAAAGCATGCCGTGTTGCAAAACAAACCTCTTCTCCGCCGACCGGTTTTTCCATTCAAGCATTTGGGATTTTTCCGAAAATTCGAGAATTGGATATTGTGCTTCGAGCCGATCCGGCTTTGAAGGGACGGATATTTGAATCGCATCCAGAGTTTGCATTCTGTACGTTGAACAATGGTTCGGAAATGCAAAACAGCAAAGCCACCGAAGCTGGCATTGAAGAACGGCGCAACGTACTGGAACGATTTGGGTTTTCGCAGGAATTTTTGCGTCAGCCAGCGCTTCCAAATTCAAAAATTGACGATCTTCTCGATGCCTGCGTCATGATGCTGATTGCCCGGCATATCCGCTCACATACGGCCCAGCCCCACCCCAATCCACCAAGCGTAGACGCTTACGGCATCCCGATGGTGATCTGGGCATAATGTGCCATTGATCTCACCATAATTTGCCGCTATCCCAAAATCATGACGCATCTTCCTCAGCATCTTCTCGACGGTTATCGCAACTTCATGTCTGGGCGCTATCCACAAGAGTCGCGCCGCTATGAAGAATTATCGGTCGAAGGCCAAAAGCCCAAAACCATGGTGATCGCCTGTTGCGACAGTCGCGCGGCTCCAGAAACCATCTTTGATTCCGGCCCCGGCGAATTGTTCGTCGTGCGCAATGTTGCCAACCTTGTGCCGCCGTCCAATCCCGACGGCGAATACCACGGCACGTCTGCGGCATTAGAGTTTGCAACGCAAAGTCTTAAAGTGCAGCATATCGTGGTGCTCGGCCATGGACGCTGCGGCGGCATCGCAGCCGCGCTCAATCAGGATTCTGAACCACTCTCACCGGGCGATTTTATCGGCAAATGGATGAGCCTTGTTCAGCCCGCCGCTGAAGTCATCGCAGCCAATTCATTAATGACCGCCGCCGAGCGCCAACGCGCCATGGAGCGCGTTTCGATCCGGTTTCAGCTGCAAAACCTGCGCACGTTCAAATGCGTTGAGATTTTGGAGAAAAAAGGTCGTTTAACGCTTCATGGTGCTTGGTTCGATATTTCATCCGGAGAGCTATGGGTGATGAACCCTGAAACCGGCGATTTTGTCCGGCCGTAAACTGTTAGAATTGGATTTTCGTGTGAGACTATTAAGCGCACTGCTGTTCACGACCATTGCTTTCGCGTCGGCAAGCGCCGGTGAACCAGAAAAAGCAATTGCCGATCGCTGGTACAGCGCACTGGCAAGCGTGAACCGCGTTGAGATAGCGGAACTCTTGGCCGATAACGCCAAAATCACGCTCGGTGATCTCGATATTGAACAAACGAAAGTCGAATTTGTTGCCAGTCTGGATGAATGGGAAGACGCCATGAAAGGCTCCACCATTCGGCATTTCATTGAAAGCGATGAAAATGGCGTCTTGACCGTTTTAGTCTGTTACAAATTTCCACAAAACGAATCGATGGGCCGCGAAGTGTTTAGCTTTGACGACGGCAAAATTCTGACCAGCAACCAAGAAACGATCGCCATAAGCTGTGCAGATTTTCCGCAATAAAAAAAGCCGAGATATACCCGGCCTCATTAAATTCAGCAGCAACTCATTTTAGGGTCGGACTCAAAAGTCGCTTTAGCGAGTCAAATGAAGTGATTTTCGAGAACCGGAGCGCAGCGTACTACAGTACGTGAGCACCGGAAGCGCAGAAAATTGCATCATTTAGCCGCTAAAGTAGACTTTTCAGTCAGACACTCAGCCGCCGTCAATGGCAGCGCCCATCACAGCAATCGCTTTTTGATAAACGCCAGCGGCATTCCAACCTTGGATCGCGCCAAAATTGCCTTGGCCGGGCTGATAGCCACCGCCCGCTGACCAGCCGTGACCTTTGAGGAACTTCGCTGTGGAAGCGAGCGCATCAGCCTTTGAGCCAACCATGTTGACACGGCCATCGCCATCGCCATCAGCGCCATAGGCCAGCACGTTCTTTGGCAAGAACTGTGTCTGCCCAATTTCGCCATGCATCGCGCCGATGGAAGAGCCACTGATGACACCGCGATCCACCAACTTCAATGCAGCATAAAGCTGATCGGTGAAAAATTCCGTGCGGCGGCAGTCATAGGCTAGAGTTGCAACTGCTGACAGTGTGTTTTGGTTACCCAAATAAGATCCAAAGCCTGTTTCCATGCCCCAAATAGCAATCAGTGGGCCAGCTGGGACGCCATATTTGGCTTCGAGCTTAGCAAACAAGGCAGCATTGGCCTTCTTGATGCCCTTGC
>JBGTAU010000039.1:0-1698 GCA_041749675.1 Rhizobiaceae bacterium
CAGCAGAGTGGTTTACTGGCGAGGTGCATATCAATCCAATTTTAGATGCGCAGGCTCCGGCTCGGACTTTTTGCGCTGCCGTCACATTTGAACCCAAAGCACGAACCGCGTGGCACACTCATCCACTCGGGCAAACTCTGATTGTCACCGCAGGCAAAGGTTTGGTGCAAACGCTGGGCGAACCCGTTCGTCAAATTCAGGTCGGCGATGTTGTTTGGATACCACCTCACGAGAAACATTGGCATGGCGCGTCTGCTACTGTTGCCATGACCCATATTGCAATGCACGAGGCGCTGGATGGGAAAACTGTTGACTGGTTGGAGCATGTGACTGATGCGCAATATTCTGGCGCTTGAAGTTGTTTTGCCGTCGTCGGCAAATTCATATTGAGGTAGGAATGTCGGCAAATTCTAATGCAATCCAACAGGTTTCCAATCCCCTCAAAGGCGTTGCTCTAATCGCCTGTGCTGTTGCAGTGTTCGCGTGCGTGGATGCAATGACCAAGCATCTCGCCAGTGCGTGGAATGTGCCGCTTGTTATTGCGGTTCGCTATATTGTGAATGTCGCGGCGCTCGCTCTGATTTATGCGCCAGGTCATGGCCGCGCACTGCTTACAACCAAGCGAACTGGTCTAGTGATCGTGCGGGCGCTTTGTCTTTCGGCGGCCTCGCTATTTGCCGGGTTGGCTCTTACACGTATGCCGGTGGCAGAGACCATTTCGATCATATTTCTTGCGCCATTTGTGGTGATGATTTTGGCCATTCCGCTTCTTGGAGAAAAGATAACACCAGCAGGCTGGATCGCGGCGATAACTGGCTTTTGCGGTGTGTTGCTGGTTGCAAATCCGGGCAATGGGCTTGATCCTGTTGGTGTGATTTACGCGGCGATTTGTGCGGCGGTGACGGTGGGTTATTATCTTTTATCGCGGCTGCTGGCATCGAGTGAAAGCAATATGGCGATGTTATTTTATACGGCGCTCGTCGGGGCGGTTTTGTTTGGCGCTTATCTTCCGTGGTCATTGTATGGGCCAATGCCAAGTTCGTTTGACTTCGGGCTTTTTGCGCTCATTGGCCTTGCTGCGACGCTGGGTCATTTTCTATTCACCAGCGCGTTTCGTTTGGCTCCCGCTTCGCTTTTGGCACCCGTCAACTATTTGCATCTTTTGTGGGCAACTTTGGTGGGATGGTTGGCGTTTGATCATATTCCCTCTCAGACAAGTTTTATTGGTATGATATTGGTGGGTGTAGCTGGCGTTGCGACAGCGTTGTTGTCGCGTCGCAAAACGATTTGAATTTGGGTTAGGATTATCGCGATGAAAAAACGACAACTCGGCCAAGGTCTGGAAGTTTCTGCATTGTCGCTTGGCTGCATGGGCTATGGCAAAACTAAGATAATTGAAGACCGCGCGGATATGATCCAATTGATCCGCGATGCGGTAGAACGCGGGGTTGATTTTTTTGATACGGCCGAAGTTTACGGGCCTTTCACCAATGAGGAAATGGTCGGCGAAGCAATTGCACCATTGCGCGATCGGGTTAAAATTGCCACGAAATTCGGCTGGGATGTTGATCCTGAAACCGGCGAAAACCGTGGCGGCTTGACCAGTCGGCCAGAGCGCATTCGGCTAGCAATCGAGGGGAGCCTACGCCGGTTGGGAGTCGAACAGATTGATCTCCTTTATCAACATCGCGTTGATCC
>JBGTAU010000040.1:0-3843 GCA_041749675.1 Rhizobiaceae bacterium
TTCCGACTCTACACCCATTGCTTTCGCCATAGCTGCAACATTTGTTGTTTTAAGCTGCTGCGTGAGACGCACGGGCACGGTATTGATCGACTTGACGAGCGCCGTCGTCAGGTTGATTTTGCCGGAATAGCTGCGCGAGTAATTTTGCGGCGACCAGTTTCCCCAGCTGACGGGAACATCTGGCACAATGGATTCTGCAGTGAAGCCATTTTCCATGGCAGTTGCATAAACATAGGGCTTAAACGATGATCCAGCCTGACGCAGGGCATTGGCGGCGCGGTTGAATTGGCTCGCGCCATAATCGCGCCCGCCAACCATCGCACGGACTGAACCCTCAGTATCCATCATGACAATGGCTGATTGCGTAACTTTATATTCTTCGCCAAATTGACGTAAGTGAAACTCAGCGGACTCTTCCGCTGCATTTTGAAGATCGACATCGATCGTTGTTTTCACGACCAGCGAATTCTGCTTCAAATTCACCGCAACTTTTTTAACTTCATCAAAAGCCCAATCAAGGAAATAGTCTGGGCTTTTTATGCCGATGCGATCAACAATGTTGGCAGGATTACGACGAGCGCCAATGACCTGACCCTCTGTCATAAATTCCGCCTGCACCATGTTCGACAATACCTCGTTCGCACGGGCACGCGCGGCAGGCAAATTGACGTGGGGCGCATATTTTGCAGGCGCTTTGAAGAGGCCCGCTAGCATTGCTGCCTCCGCGAGCGACACGTCTTTTATTTGTTTGTCGAAATAAAACTCACTGGCTGCCAAAATCCCAAATGTGCCGCCACCCATGTAAGCGCGATCCAGATAAAGTTGCAGGATTTCTTTTTTGCTCAAATTGGCTTCAAGCCAAACCGACAAAAAGGCTTCCTTGATTTTACGCTCCAGTGTGCGTTCATTGGTCAAAAACAAGTTTTTTGCCAATTGTTGGGTCAAGGTTGACCCGCCTTGGACAACGCCGTTGGCCCGCACATTTTCGCTTAGCGCACGGGTCAGCCCTAAAAAGTCGATGCCGTAATGTTCAAAGAAACGCCGATCCTCTGTTGCAAGCACCGCTTTAATCACATGGTCGGGCATTTTATCGAGCGGTACGCCGTCTTTATGCAAAACACCGCGTTGGCCAATCTGATTGCCGTAGCGGTCGAGGAACGTCACAGAAATATCAGTTCGATTGCGCCAATCGCCGACGGTTTCTTCAAAAGCGGGCAGGGCTAACGCAAGCAATACAACGGAGCCCGCCACGCCAATAGAAAAGCCTTCATCCAAAACTTCGACTAAAACCCGAGATAAACCAGTCACTTTAAGTTTGCGGGATTTAATGGTGATGCTTTCCCACACATCGGCAAGTTTAAATTTCAAATTATAAAGTGTCGAATCAAGCCAAGCATCAAGCCATAGCAGCCGTGACGGCTTCTGCGGTTGGCGTTGCTGGCGATCGTCTTGTGACATTAAGATACAATCCTGCCCAGTTGGAACACATTGATACTGGGTAAAATAAACACAACTGGCGTCTTGTCAGCCTTTTTGCCGATTTCGTCTAGTATTACAAGCAATAGGTGATGGTAAATACATCTCTCTTATTCAGCTTTCGAAGATTGAGATCATAAAAAAAGCATTTGTATGGTGACATCGCAATTGCCTGATTTTGCTACACGTCGTAAACCCAAGACCATGAAAAAACAAAACACAGCCCCCGACACATTGCGCATCGCCACAGCCCAACTGAACCCGACTTTGGGCGATATCAGTGGCAATATCGAAAAAGCCCGTTTGGCCTGGGTGGAAGCCAACCGCCATGGTGCTGATTTGGTATTATTTACCGAGTTATTTATCGCGGGCTATCCAACCGAAGACTTGGTGTTGAAGCCAGCCTTTGTGCAATCTTGCGAGGCTGCGGTAGCAACGCTTGTGGCACTTACTGTCAATGGTGGGCCCGGCATCGCCATCGGTCTACCAGTGCGTCGCAAAACAGGCTTACACAATGCTGTTTTGATTATCGATGGCGGCAAAGTGATCGGCGAGCGGTACAAAGTTGATCTGCCCAACTATGGAGAGTTCGACGAAAAGCGCGTGTTTCAACCCGGCCCCATGCCCGGCCCCGTGAATTTTCGTGGCGTGCGCATCGGGTTTCCGATCTGTGAGGATATTTGGGGCGATCTTGGTGTTTGCGAGACGCTGGGCGAAAGCGGCGCCGAAATGTTGTTGGTCCCAAATGGTTCGCCATACTATCGTGAAAAAATGGACGTCCGTCATCAGGTGGTTATACGCCAAGTCATCGAAACCGGGCTGCCAGTTCTCTACGCCAACCAATTTGGTGGGCAAGATGAATTGGTTTTTGATGGTGCTAGCTTCGCGATCAATGCCGATAAATCGCTGGCCTTCCAACTCAGCCAATTTGAAGAAACCGTTTCGGTGTCCACTTGGAAGCGTAAAGAAGACACTTGGGTTTGCGAGGACGGACCTAAATCCATTATTCCCGACCGCGAAGAAGCCGACTACCGTGCGATCATGATTGGCCTTCGCGATTATGTGAATAAGAACGGCTTCAAAGACGTAGTGCTCGGCCTTTCTGGTGGTATTGACTCGGCAATCTGCGCCGCCATTGCGGTTGATGCTCTGGGTGAAGAGCGGCTTCGCGCCGTGATGATGCCATACCGCTACACTTCCGATGATTCACTCAAAGATGCCAAAGATTGTGCCGCCGCTCTCGGTTGCCGGTATGATATCATCCCGATTTTTGAACCAGTTGATGGCTTCTTAAAGTCACTGGAGCCTACATTTGAAGGCACCAAACAAGGCATTACCGAGGAAAATCTGCAAAGCCGCGCACGCGGCACGATTTTAATGGCGATCTCCAATAAGTTTGGATCAATGGTGGTCACCACAGGCAATAAGTCTGAAATGTCAGTGGGTTACGCAACCCTTTATGGCGACATGAATGGCGGCTACAATCCCATCAAAGATATTTACAAGATGGAAGTCTATGCTCTGGCGCGTTGGCGCAACGGACATGTGCCGCCAGGTGCACTTGGACCATCCGGCAAGGTTATTCCGCAAAGCACAATTGATAAAGCGCCGTCGGCAGAATTGCGACCAAACCAAAAAGATCAAGATTCCCTGCCGCCTTATCCGGTTTTGGATGAGATTTTGGAGTGCTTGGTTGAACATGAAATGCGCATCGATGACATCGTTGCCCGCGGCCTTGATCGCGCGACCGTAGAGCGCATGGAAAACCTTTTGTACATCGCAGAATACAAACGCCGACAAGCAGCTCCAGGGGTGAAAATCACCAAGAAGTATTTCGGCCGCGACCGCCGCTATCCTATTACCAACAAATTCCGAGATCGCCTTTAGTATCCAATAATCAAGCCGGTCGCATCTTAGACAAGTCTAACGCCAAGGCCGCAAAATATACCAATTTTGTGCTTGATTCAGGCGTTTTTTGCCGATTGTCTAAAATCTGAATTATTAGACCAATCATGCGTTTTGGTTTTTGCAATATGCCTACTGCAACTGAGGGGCAATGAGAGTGCAAAACGTTCGTTCACTAAAAAGATCTTGGATGTCGGTGGGTGAGATCGACCAACAGACTGATGTTGGCGCGCGACTTAATCTAGGCCCGGCTCTGTTGCAATTGATTGTGAGTGAAATTGACAACAAAGCGACCACAAAACCGGGCGATGTCATCGCAACCCTCGCATTTTTTGCTGGGCGCATTGTTCAAAAATTCGCAATTCTCGAGCAGCCCTCTAGCTTCCGTTTAGATCAATCTGACAATGGCGTCTCATTTTTGCGCAGTGACACTGTGACAGAAAAATTATATTCCATCAAAAG
>JBGTAU010000041.1:0-3367 GCA_041749675.1 Rhizobiaceae bacterium
CATGTAGATGGCGGAGAACAATCCAAGTGGTCCGGCAATAATGATGGCAATGAGGGTGATGAGAAGTGTGCCAACCAGTAGCGGGATAAAACCGAAGGACGCGGGGTCTGAGGTCGGCGACCATTGGATGCCAGCGATGAAGGAAATTGGCGAAACCTGCGAGAAAAAGCGTAACGCTTCGAAAAGCACAGAAAATACAATGCCAATCGTGGTGAGAATTGCAAAGCCTGAGCATAGGGTCAGGAATGCCAGTACAATTTTCTCGACAGTATTGCGTGAACGAAATTGCGTCGTGATTTTGGTGTACGCAAAGGCCCCTGCGCCAACAGCTGCAAGCAGTGCGATGTAGGCGGCGTAAGGCAGCGAGGCTATATTTGCCAATGCGTAAACGATGCCGCCGGCAATGATCGCAAACAGCGATACATATGCACCATGATAAACCGGGAGTGAATGCGAATCTGCGAGTTTGCCTTGCGCGAGCGATACCGCCCTTGAGCGACCGGCGAAATATCCGATGAGTGCGATCAAAGCCAGTCCGCTGAAGAATATCAACATGCCAAAAAACTTCTCTTACTTTTGCTACACATCATCAGGATTTAGAAAAACCGACAAGGCAGCCGGTACATCCGCGGCTGCCTTGCTGGATTTTGTTCAGTTACTTCAAAGCATCTGCCGCCAACGGCGTCATAGCAGCAACCGCATCTTTCGTCGCCTTCAGCTGGTCAGCTGGCAGCGTGATAAGACCCTTTGCAGCCAAATAACCATCTTCGCCAAGTGCTGCATCGGATGTGTATTCAGCCAAGAATTCAGCCATACCTGGGATTACGCCAACATGGGCTTTCTTTGCGTACACAAACAATGGACGGGACACTTTATAGTCGCCTGACGCCACTGTTTCGTAGGATGGAACTGCACCATCAATGGAAGCGCCTTTGATGGTCGCAGCATTTTCTTCCAAGAAAGAGAAGCCGAAAATGCCGAATGCGTCTTTGTTGGCTTGAAGCTTCTGAACGATAAGATTGTCGTTTTCACCAGCTTCTACGTAAGCGCCATCTTCACGGATCGACTTCCAGACTTTTTCAAAAGCCTTGGCATCTGCCTTTTTCATCGCTGCAAGCGATTCAATTTTTTCAGCACCTTTTTCCATGACCAATTCTACGAAAGAGTCACGTGTGCCTGATGTTGGTGGTGGGCCAAGCACTTCAATTTTGGTGGCTGGCAATGATGGATCGATATCGCTCCACATTTTGTTCGGGTTGGCAACGAGCTTGCCGTCAGCGCCAGGAATTTCCTTTGCAAGTGCCAAGAAAATTTGGTTCTTGGTGAGAACGATGTCAGCAGCTTCCTTGGATTGAGCAAGTGTCAAGCCATCAAAACCCACTTTAACTTCAACGACTTCTGCTACGCCATTTTTGACGCAATCTTCAAATTCGCTCTTTTTCATAGCGCGGGACGCATTGGTAAAATCAGGATGAGCCTCGCCAACGCCAGCGCAGAACAATTTCATGCCGCCGCCAGTGCCGGTGGATTCAACAACTGGAGTTTTGCCAGATGCTTTACCGAAAGCTTCGGCAACAGCTGTGGTGAATGGGTAAACTGTGGATGATCCAACAATGCGGATTTCGTCGCGCGCTTGGGCAACGGTTGCAAATGCTGTGGCTGCGAGCAAAGTTGCAGCGGCGATATTAAGAACTCTCATAACATACTCCCTGTGGGGCTTTATCGTTTCTGACGGTCTCTGTTGGACGTGTCGGAAACGTTTTAGGGTGGCTCCGCTTCATCAATATGACAATAAAAATACAGTTTTGTGACAGGTTAATATATTGGAATTGTTATATAAAATTAAAATCGTGGTCAAAATACCTTTGAACGGGGTAGAAATACGACAAAGGAGGCCCCTTCCCCTGGCGTTGACGTGATCGATAATCGGCCTTGATGACGCGATACGATGTGTTTGACGATCGAAAGTCCGAGCCCCGTGCCTTTTTGAGAAGGATCATTGCCACTGTCGGCGCGATAAAAACGTTCTGTCAGTCTGGGGACATGGTCTGCAGAAATTCCAGGCCCATAGTCTTTTACGCAAAGCTGAATAAACCCCTCGTCGGTTCCCGACCCGTTTTTCAATGTCACTTCGACTTTTTTACCGGACCGGCCATATTTGCAGGCATTTTCGATCAGATTTTCAGTCACCTCAATCAGCTCATCGCGAATACCGCTCACGGTGAAATCGGCTTCGGGTAGATTTGCAATAATCTCGACGTTATTGGCTTTAGCGACGGGATTGAGCGTATCGATGACCTGCCTTGTGAGTGTCCGCAAATCAACCGTATCGACCAAGTCCGCATAAGGCCGCATTTCCAGACGAGAGAGGGATAAGAGATCATCGATCAGGCGAGCCATGCGCGATGCTTGTTCTTGCATAATGTTCAAAAAATGCTCGCGGGCTTTCTCATCGTTGCGCGCTGGCCCCTTCAACGTCTCGATAAAGCCTGACAAAGACGCCAGCGGCGTTCTCAATTCGTGACTGGCATTGGCCACAAAATCTGTGCGCATCCGTTCAATGTTTCGCGATTCAGACGTGTCGCGGAACACAATCAAAAATCCGGAGACAACAGCATTGGCCTCCAAAGTTGCGCTGACATCAACGCGAAACCATCGCTCAATGGGGACACGCTCATGATATTCGAAATGGACAGGCGCGCCATTTGCCAACACGTTTGCAAAAGCGTTGCGCATCTCCGGTTGCCTAAATCTAAGATGAAGCGTTGTTCCGTTGGGCATATCGCCAAATTGCAGCTTTGCCGCTTTATTGATCGCCACCAATTGCGCATCGCGGTTAGCAAGCATTGCAGGCAAGGTTATGGCTTCTAACACACCTGTGACTTGCGCATCTGGCATTGGTATTCTTTCTTTTGGTCAGCACGCAATAAGTCAATTTTCGAGAATGGACTCAACGTGGTTTGATCTGTACCAATAATGGGAAGCAAAATATCATTATTGTCAAAATCATTCCGAGGGGAATCGAATGGCTAAGAAGTCCGGAAAAACATCACAGTCTGATGACAATAAAAGCAAGGTAAAGGCTGATAAGCCGAAAAAAGCAACGGCGTCCACAGCAGATGCTGCCCCAAAGCCTTCAAACGATGCTGAGGCCAGCACGCCGATTGCAATCACTGTTGCCGGCAAAACATTTCAATTTGACATTGAAAATCCTGAATTACCGAGCTGGGTTGAAGAGAATGCGTTGAAATCCGGCAACTTCCCTTATGACAAGAAATTGGATGAGGATGATTATCTCGAAAAATTGGAATCCCTTCAGATCGAACTTGTTAAACTCCAAATGTGGCAGATCGCGACAAAAGCGCGT
>JBGTAU010000042.1:0-3151 GCA_041749675.1 Rhizobiaceae bacterium
TTGGGCAGCCATAGAGACCCATATTGGCGGGGAAAGGTGGCTTTAAGCGCGGCTGGCCTTTCTTGCCTTCGAGGCTTTCAAGCAATGCGGTTTCTTCGCCGCAAATATAAGCACCTGCACCATGATGCACGTAGCAATCAAAGTCCCAGCCGTTGATGTTGTTTTTGCCGATCAGCTTGGCGTCATAGGCTTCGTCGATGGCGCGTTGCAGGGCTTCGCGTTCGCGCACATATTCGCCGCGCACATAGATATAGCAAGCGTTAGCACCCATAGCGAAACTGGCGATGAGACAGCCTTCGACCAGCGTGTGCGGATCGTGGCGCATGATGTCGCGGTCTTTGCAGGTGCCGGGTTCGGACTCGTCGGCGTTGACCACGAGATAATGCGGACGGCCATCGGAAACCTTTGGCATGAACGACCACTTGAGGCCGGTCGGGAACCCTGCCCCGCCGCGACCGCGCAGGCCGGATGCTTTCATCTCATTGATGATCCAATCACGACCTTTTTCGATCAGGCCCTTGGTACCATCCCAATGGCCGCGCGACTGCGCGCCGGCCAGTGACTTGTCATACTGGCCATAAATGTTGGTGAATATGCGATCTTGATCGTGCAACATCTTCTATCCCTCAAACCGGCTTGTCGCCAACGGAGTTGCTCGGACGCCAGCCTTTGGCAAGTTTTTTGGATTGTTTGATCCATTCATCGCGCGACGCACGGCCTTTGAAGCCGGTCAGGCGATCGTCAACCCAATTGAGTTCTGCTTTGCCCCATGAGGCAATTTGGTCAAAGTGCCAGATGCCCATTTCGTTGAGCATTTTGGCAAGCTTTGGGCCAACGCCCCAGATCAATTCAAGATCATCACCTTTGCCGGTACGCGGCTTGGTTAAAAGTTCAGGCTGGCTTTCGGCCTTGGCTTTTGGCGCGGCGGCAGGCTTTGCAACTTTTGCCGCCGCTTTGGGTGCCGGAGCCGACATTAAGGCAGCAGGCGCAGCAGCGTCTTTGCCGGTCATTTGAGCCGCTGAATCAGAAGCTTTGGAAGCAATTGCGGCATTACCGACGCGGTTTTTACCGCCGCCTGCGGTCACCTTGGTTTCATCTAAGCCACGAATTGTGGTGCCTTTGGCTTTCGGCGCAGGCTCGGCTGATGCTTTTGCCTCAACCTTGGTGCTGACTTTAACAGATGAAGGCGACTTGATGGCGGGGCTGGTTTCAATCGAAGATGTTTTCGGCTTGGCCGCATCCGATGGTGCAGCGGACGGCGCTAAAGTGGCGGCGGCGGGCACAGCAGCTTTCGCTGCCATTTCTTTTGCATATTCCTTCGCCAAACGCTGACGCTCTGCCTTTGATATGGCTTTCTTGTCTTGCAAGGTTGTGTACCCAGATGCGGGCGCGGAGAAGACGCGTTTGATCTGCGGGCCTGTCTTGACCTCTTTGCCAGCCTCGAACTCATCAATGATTTCGGCTAGGCGCTCTGGCGTCAGGTCTTCGTAAGTGTCTTTGAATACCATGGCCATAGGTGCGTTGACGCAAGCGCCTAGGCATTCGACTTCTTCCCATGACAAAGTACCTTTGTCGTTGAGGTGGAACTGGTCGTGGTGAATTTTGGAACGGCAGACATCCATCAAGGCTTCTGAGCCGCGCAACATGCAGGGCGTGGTGCCGCAGATTTGGACGTGGGCCTTGGTGCCGACCGGCGACAACTGAAACTGCGTGTAAAAGGTCGCGACTTCTAAGACGCGGATGTAGGCCATGTCGAGCATGCCAGCGACATGTTCGATTGCTGGCTTAGTGACCCAGCCCTCTTGCTCTTGCACCAGCATGAGCAAGGGAATGACCGCCGATTGCTCGCGGCCTTTTGGATACTTCTTGATCCAAGTTTTCGATTCAGCGGCAAGCTTGCGATTGAACGCAAAGCTCTTTGGCTGGAGTTTTTCTTCTGCGAGGCGACGGACTGACATGGTTTCCCGTTTCAGTTTACTGGATTGGCAAAGAACCAGAGCATATAAGCAATACCGGCACCGCCGATACCAAGACCAGCGAGCCAGCCTGCCATTACACTCTGCATTTGATTGGTTGTCTTCAAGCCCACGAAAAGAGCGAAAAGACCGAAGACACAGCCCATGACTGCCATGCCAAACGACAAGGCAATTTTGGGATAAATAGTCGCAAACGTCCATTCGGTGGCATTAAACAGCCCGAGAATGATCGACATGCCGAGCACTGGTGGAACCACCATTTTGGCATTACGTAACATTTCAGATTTGACGTTGACGAGGCTCATGCTGCCACCTGCTTTGTTTGCAGCGCCAATGTTTCTAGCTTTGTGAGCCAATATGCGCTTTTGGTGGCGGCCATATCATAGCCGTAACGACGCGATTGCTTGATCGCATTCAATTGGGATAGGTCGCGAATTTCGACTGGTTTATCGCCGCCAATCCAAAAAATGCGCAGTCCAAGATTATCGATGGCATTGCGAGTGGCATCATGGGTTGGGTCAGCGCCATGATCTTCAAAAAAGAAGAGAGTGTTCTTTTGCAATAGGCGTTTAGCCGCGTTCATGGCAATGACTTCAACGCCTTCAACATCGAGTTTTACGGCATATGCGTCTTGCGATTTGAAGAAGGCATCGTCGGCCAAATCGTCGAGTGAAATCGACATGCAATCTAATATGGGAACAGCACCTTCTGAAGCGACCATGGTGCGGGCTTCATGTTTGACGCCATAAATGCGCACATGTTCGTTTGATGTTGCCCCGATGGCGCGGTTCATGGTGAGGAAACGATCGCTGTTGAGAATGCGATTTTCTTCTAGCTGTGCATAAGTATCGGAGGCGGCTTCGACGGAAATTACTTTATGGCTTCCAAACGCGTTGCTGGACGCCAGCACTGACCAATAGCCATGATTGGCACCGCCATCAATGAACGCATAGGGCGTGTCTTTGAAGGCCTTCAGAAAATTGAGCATGACCGGTTCATAGACATGGTTGGGGACGATCAAGCACATCCAATAGGCATCGCAATAATCGACGCGCATCACGCTATCATCAGCCAAAACAAACTTGATCGACTTTTGGCTCGGCAAAATTTTGCGCACCAAACGAGCGGCGTAAGACATGCCGAAAAGATGAAACGGGCGTAAAATTGTGACGATG
>JBGTAU010000043.1:0-10277 GCA_041749675.1 Rhizobiaceae bacterium
GCGGACCAATCGGCAAGCAACGCCAGCAATTGATCAAAAGCCTCTGGGTGGCGATAGGCAAACAATCGTGCGGGTGCTTGGTCAGGCGTTCCTTTGCCTGCGATCATATACGTCGCAACGGTCCATGGCGCGCCGCAAAAACCAAGGAGAGCTTTGTCTGCGTCCAATTTAGAGCGCACTTGGGCTACTGTTTCATACACCGGTTTAAGATTCACGTGAAACATTGACGGATCAATCGCTTCTATTTCAGAAGCCGTAATTGGCGTCATCAAAGGCCCGTGGCCTTCTGAAAATTTCAAATCACGACCGAGTGCATGAGGAACCACCAAGATATCTGAAAACAAAATCGCTGCATCAAAGCCAAAGCGACGAATAGGCTGCAAGGTGACTTCTGTTGCCAAGTCTGGCGCATAACACAGATCAAGAAACGTTCCGGCATTTTTCCGAAGCTCACGATACTCAGGAAGATAACGGCCAGCTTGGCGCATCATCCAAAGCGGAGGCGGATAAACCGTCTCACCATCAAGAACTTTCATGATCGAAGATTTTGCATTCATACGCGATTGAGACCTTCTCTTAAAATCCTGAGATGAGGATTTCTCTTATATTTTGATTCTTAGAGTCTGTTTGTATCGGGGATAAGTACTTATCCGTCCACTCTCCAAATTGACGCCCCACTACAGTTTAGCAGTTAAAACTTATACGATGAAGCCGAACATATGTGGAAAAACCAAGAATGCCTTGGATTCCAATGCATTAACAAAGTGTTAAAAATTCCTAGACTGTGCATAACGTCAGAACAGGCATGCATAACAACAATCTATCCCCATAATCCCCATGGCCTGCAGAACATTTCCAATCATACGCTATGCTGTGGATGAAAGGCCATTTTATACAAAGGCGAGCATTTCAAATTCCCAAGCCTCAAACTTATCCACAGTCACCCACAGGCTTCATAAGATAACTCAACCGCGACCCGATCGACCACAGCTTGCCAGTTTGGGCACAGCAAGCTACTGGACGCACAACAGGACACCAACCTATGACGCAATTGATTTTGGCATCAAAAAGTCCATTTCGAGCCATGCTCATGAAAAATGCTGGCTTGGATTTTTCCAGTCAAGCTGCACAAGTGGACGAGCGCGCACTGGAAGCGCCGCTACAAGACAGCGGCGTGACGCCGGAAGACGTGGCCTTAATATTGGCTGAAGCCAAAGCGCTCGATGTTTCATCGCGCAATACAAATGCTCTCGTGATTGGATCGGACCAAACCCTATCGTTGGGCGACCGCGTATTTCATAAGCCCAAAGACATGGAAGAAGCGCGTCGTCATTTGCTGGCGCTGTCTGGTCAAACGCATCAACTCAACAGTGCAGTTGTGATCTGCCAAAACAACAAAACCCTATGGCGTCATGTCTCTGTCGCGCGTCTGACGATGCGCCCACTATCGCCCGCATTCATCGGACAACATTTAGCAAAAGTAGGCGACGATGTTTTGTCCTCGGTTGGCGCGTATCAATATGAGCGCGAGGGCGTGCAATTGTTCGAAGAAATTGACGGCGATTATTTTACGATTGTTGGCTTGCCACTGTTACCGTTGCTCCACGAGCTGAGACGGATTGGAGCCATTGATGGCTGAAAAACCAAAGCACGCATTTGTGTGCGGCCACCCGATTAGCCATTCCCGCTCGCCGCTCATCCATAATTACTGGCTAAACCAATATGGCATTTCTGGCTCCTACCGCGACATAGATATCGCCCCAGCCAAGTTCGCAGAGTTTTTGAACAGGCTTGCAACCCATGACCTCGTTGGCGGCAATATCACCATCCCCCATAAAGAGGCTGCGTTTGCGCTAGCCACCAAGGTCGATCAAACAGCAGAATTAATTGGCGCCGCCAATACGGTTTGGCTCGAAGAAGGTGTGCTCAATGCTACCAACACGGACGCACACGGCTTCACTGCCAATTTGGATCAACAGGCACCAAACTGGGACAGCACCAAAACCGCGCTCGTATTGGGAGCAGGTGGCGCAAGTCGCGCCATTATTTATGCACTGATAGCGCGCGGGTTTAAATCCATTATGGTGGCCAATCGCACACAAGAAAAAGCTGTAGAGCTTAAGGATCGCTTTGGACCAACACTCAGCGCCCATCCATTAGAAGCGATGCAAGAATTGGCACTCAGCGCTGGCCTCATCATCAACACCACGTCCCTAGGCATGAAGGGCGAGGGCGGCTTTGATCTTGATATGACCAAACTCAATGCTGATACGCTGGTCACCGATATTGTGTATGTGCCGCTGATGACCCCGCTGTTGTTGGCCGCCCAAGCGGCCGGCCTTAAAACAGTAGACGGTCTAGGCATGTTGCTGCATCAAGCAGCGCCCGGATTTGAAAAATGGTTTGGCCTGTTGCCAAGTGTGAGCGATGACCTGCGCACGCTTATCATCGATGACATGGCCGCAAAATCATGATTGTGCTTGGGCTAACCGGCTCCATCGGCATGGGAAAATCCACGACCTTGCAGATGTTTGCCGATGAGGGCATCAAAACCTATTCGGCGGATGCTGCGGTTCACCATCTCTACGCAGGTAAAGCCGCACCGTTTATTGAAGCTGCATTTCCAGGGACCACTAAAGACGGCGTTGTGGACCGTCAAAACCTTTCGACAAAAGTGCTTGGCAATCCGGATGCACTCAAAAAGTTAGAGTCGATTGTACATCCGCTGGTGCGCGAGGCAGAACTAGAATTTGTCGCAGCCGCCAAAGCGTCCGGCGAAAAACTCGTCGTCGTTGACATCCCGTTGCTGTTTGAAACGGGCGGGCAAACGCGAGTCGATAAAATTCTTGTGGTCACCGCAGACCCCGATATCCAGCGCCAGCGTGTGCTTGCGCGCAAAGATATGACGGCGCAAAAATTCGAGTCTATTTTGGCGCGTCAAATGAAAGATACGGACAAACGTGCGCTGGCTGATTTCATAATTGATACCGGCAAAGGATTGGACCATGCACGAACCCAAGTGCGAACCATCATCAAAAAGTTGACCTCAAATGCGTGAAATTATTTTCGATACGGAAACCACAGGGCTCGACAAAAACAGCGACCGCGTCATTGAAATTGGCGCAGTGGAGCTGGTCAATCGCTTTTCCACCGGTCGCACATTTCATGTCTATATTTATCCGCAGGGCAAAGAAATTCACCCTGATGCGCAGCGCGTTCACGGTATTTCGATGGCTGATCTTGCCGGAAAGCCGCTGTTTGGTGATATCGCAGATCAATTCGCCGAATTCATCGAAGGCGCAAAATTAGTTGCGCACAACGCTTCCTTTGATACCGAATTCATCAACGCAGAATTTGCACGATTGAACCTGCCCCCCATCACCAATGATCGCGTCATTGACACCCTGCAATTGGCGCGGCGCAAACATCCAATGGGTCCAAATAGTTTGGACGCGCTTTGCAAGCGCTATGGCATCGATAACAGTCACCGCACGCTGCATGGCGCATTGCTGGATGCAGAGTTATTGGCAGAAGTTTATCTGGAGTTGGTGGGCGGCAAGCAAGCAGCTCTGGGACTGGCTGTATCAGAAAAGAGTGACAAAACCAGATCTGAGCAGTCGGATGTAAACATTGTTATCAGCGCACGCGAAAACGAATTGCCGCTGCGCCTCACCGAAAGCGAACGCCAAGCGCATCTTGAACTCGTGAAAAAACTTGGCGACCAAGCCATATGGCGGCGCATCTCAGGCTACCAAGGATAAAAAAACCCGCCTTTTCGGCGGGTTCTTAAAATCAAACTTCAAAAAAATATCAGTTGGTTTGAACTTTGGCTTTCGCCTGCTCTTCGGCCATGCGCTGTTGGAACATGCCAGCAAAATCGATCGGATCGATCATCAAAGGCGGGAAGCCACCGTTGCGCGTTGCGTCTGCCACGATCTGGCGTGCAAACGGGAACAGCAAGCGCGGGCATTCAATAAACAGCAGTGGCAACATATGCTCTTGCGGGAAGCCAGCAATACGGAACACGCCGCCATAGACCAACTCGGTGGCGAACAGCACATCTTTGCCATCGATTGCTTTGGCATCAATCGTGAGCGTTACATCAAAATCCGTGTCTGACATTGGATTTGCGCCAACATTCACATTGATATTGATGTTGGGTGCCTTCTCACGTGGACGCAAAGACAGGGGAGCGCCCGGGCTTTCGAAAGAAAGGTCTTTCAAATATTGAGCTAGTATATTCAATGAAGGTTGCGCACCATTGCCGACAACCGGTTCACTCGCCACTTCAGGTTTTTTGGCCATAAATTTCCCTTTCGTTCCAGCTGACTGCAGCCTTTTCCGGCGCGGTCGCTAGCATGAACACAAAAGCGTGGCAAGAACAGCGCACTTTATTGCTTATCGGACGGCAAGCGCCACGGCGTTTGTGTTGTGTCATCGCCTTGGCGCGTCGCCGGATCGGTGCGATGATACTCGTCGGCATCAAGATCAACCACATTATCACGATACCGCGCATTGGGCCGCACGACTTGAACGCGTCCAGCCAATGTTTTGACGATAAGGCGGCGGATGAATGGAATAAACAACGCGATTCCGACCAAATCACTGACAAAGCCTGGTATGATCAACATGACGCCTGCCAAGACGATCATCGCAGCGTCTGCGAGTTGCGCATCGGGTGCACGGCCACTTTCCATTTCACGACGAAGCTTGGAAAACGCGGTAAAACCCTGTGCAGGCAGGAGGAAGCTCCCGAGAAATCCAGTGAGAATCACCAAGGCAATTGTCGGCAACACGCCAATGCTGCTGCCCACTGAAATCAGCACAGCTATTTCAATCAACGGCAAACAAAGCAGAGCAATCAAAAAATAGCGCAAAATTGAATTCCTGTCGGCGAAAAACCCATGCAATATTCATGGAATGGCATTCATATGGGAGCGCTCAGCAAGAATGTCGAGTCTGGGTTTGAATGAACGGCCATTGCAGACTATATCATAACAATGCTGTATGTCGGCAACGCACAAAGTGTGCCGATTGGACATGGAAATACACAATGCAATTTTTGGATTTTGGTACATTATTTTTTCTGGTCGCTGCCGTCGTGGTGTTTCTACAACTGCGCAACGTGCTTGGCAAAAGAACCGGTACAGAGCGCCCCCCCTATGATCCCTATGCCGGTTCACGCCGCGAAAAAGTTGATGGCGAAAAGGCAACTGGCAATGTCATCACACTGCCCAAACGCAAAGCCGATGGCGAAAAAGACTATTCAACGATTGATGCGGTGGCAAAACCCGGCACTGAAACCAACACAGGTTTGCGCGCGCTCAAAGACAGCGACCCATCGTTCGACCCGCAAGAATTCCTCAACGGCGCGAAAATGGCCTATGAAATGATTGTCACCGCCTTTGCCGATGGCGATCGCAAGGCGTTGAAAAACCTGTTGTCCAAAGAAGTGCATGACGGTTTTGTCGGCGCGATCAGCGAGCGCGAAATGCGCGGCGAAAAAGTGCAATCCAATTTTGTCGGCATCTCGAAAATAGATTTTGCTGATGCCGACGTCAAAGGCTCAGAAGCGCAAATTACCTTGAAAATTGTCAGCCAGTTGATTTCGGCGACTTTCGACAAGGATGGCAATCTCATTGACGGCAACACCGAGACAGTGAGCGACGTCAAAGATGTGTGGACATTTGCCCGCGACACACGCTCACGCGATCCCAATTGGAAGCTGGTGGCCACCGAGGCCGAAGACTGATAGTTTTGATTGGCGGCGGCGATGGCACAGGTACATTATTCCGATCTTCCCGGCTGGCCTGATGATGATCATTTGGCCGCCTTTGTTGCTTTTCGTCGCTCTGCCGCTCAAGCGCTCAAAAAACCTTACAAAGATGGCGAAGGCGAGCGGACATTTGCAAATTACAAATCCGCATTTCAGGCCGCGCAATCGCACACAATAACCACCGCCGTTGAAGCGCGTGAGTTTTTTGAACGGCATTTCACGCCTGTAAAGCTTGATCCTGACACCGGCGATGCGGGTCTAGTGACCGGCTTTTATGAGCCGATTGTCAAAGGTTCAAAAACCAAGACCGAAGCGTTTCCAATTGCCATTTATACACAGCCCGATGATTTGGTGGAAGTCACCGACCAGAATCGGCCTGATGGGTGGGACCCCTACTTCCGCTTTGCTTTGTCGAAAGACGGTGCTTTGGATTATTATCCAGACCGCGGCACGATTGAGCGCGGTTATCTTAAAGGCAAAGGCTGCGAACTTGTCTACGTGGCCGACAAAGTCGAGGCCTTCTTCATCCACGTGCAAGGCGCAGCGCGCATTGAACTGACCGATGGCAGCGTGATGGGCATCACCTATTGCGCCAAATCCGGCCACCCATTTTCTGGACCTGGCCGGATATTGATCGACCAAGGCGAAATCGCAGAAAAAGACATATCCATGCAGTCGGTGCGCGGCTGGCTCAAAGCCAATCCGGACAAAATGGATGAACTTTTATGGCAAAACCAGTCGTTTATTTTCTTCAAAGAAAGTCCCGTTGAAAACCTTGATTTGGGACCAATTGCAGCGGCAAAAGTGCAGCTGAGTGCGGGCCGTTCAATGGCTGTGGACCGGCTGCGGCACATCTTTGGCGCGGCTTTCTATGTTGTTGCGCCATCGGTTGATTTTGGCGACGACAAACCCTTTCAACGGCTTATGATTGCACAAGATACCGGTTCAGCCATTGTCGGCAACGCACGCGGCGATCTGTTCACTGGCAGCGGATTTGCTGCCGGTGAGATCGCAGGTCGCATCAAAGCACCGGCAGATTTTTATCTGCTGATGCCAAACCATTACGCTGAGTAACGGGCGATGAAATCCGGCGCCGACATCATGATCTCCTACGAAGATCGCATCTTGTGGGAAAAAGTTGCGCGCTCCGTCAAACCGCTTAAGGGCAGGGTCATGCCGGTGCTGGATGAGTTTGAGTCGGAAACGATGGATGCTTTGCTCTCGACAGCGCCATTGCCCGAAAAGCCCGCGCAAAGCACGCCGACAAAAACAAAAAAGACGACGAACCCTGTCCGCTTAGACGAGCCAACGCATAGGAAGATCGCCAAAGGCAAACTGAATTTGAGCGCACGCATTGATTTGCACGGGCTCACGCAAGGCGAAGCCCATGGATTGCTGCTCGCCTTCTTGCACCGCGCCCATGCCGAGGGCTTGCGCCATATTCTCATCATCACCGGTAAAGGCGCGTCGTTTGGGTCCGATGGTGTGCTGCGCCAAGCGGTGCCGCATTGGTTTGCCACGCCGTCCTTTCGCCCTTACGTGAGCGCTTACGAAGACGCCGCGCGTCATCATGGAGGTTCCGGCGCTTTGTATGTGCGGCTGCGGCGCAAAACGGATAGCGCTCGATTATGACCCCGTTTGGCGAACGCTTACGGGAATTGCGGCAAGCCCGTGGCTTGAACCAAAAGCAATTGGCGCAAGCACTGCATGTTTCGCCAGCTTATTTGTCGGCGCTGGAACATGGACGCCGCTCGCCACCCACCTTTCAATTCGTTCAGAAAGTCATCGGCGTGTTCAATATTATTTGGGATGACGCGGAAGAACTGCAGCGCCTTGCAACATTGTCCCATCCGCGCATTGTGATTGATACCGCAGGCTTAGATGCTAAAGCAACGGAACTGGCCAATCACTTGGCAAAGCACATTGCCGATCTTGATCAGCCGACTTTAAAGACCCTAATCAAATTGCTAGACAAATAGATAACGGTTTTTCAGAACAACGACTTCAAATCATTGATTTTATCATTCACCAGCCAGCCGTAATAATTTTCTTCTGGCATTCTCTCAAGCTTGCCGTCTTGTTTAAGCTGCTTGTTTTCCGCGGCTAAACTCGCAGCGCGTGCGCCAGGATCACCCAAATTATACAGCGTTGCTGTCAAACCGGGATTTTGAGAAATATCAAAGCCCGCGGTCTTTTTATAGGCATCAATTGAATCGGCAATGGTGGCCGCCATGTATGGAAGTGTAAGATCCGGATCCATAATGGTGCGGTAAACTTCTTTGGCGTCTTTCACATCGAGTTTTGGCAAGCCAGACACCTTGTTCACTCGATCAGACATTTGCAGTGCCGTTAAGGGGCTCATCTGGCCAATGCCAAATGTCTGGCCAGAATAAAACGGCTGAAAGAATGCAGCGCTAAAGCGCGTGTTTGTAAAATCTGTGCCGTCGACCGTCTTGCCACGAAACTGTGCGTTCCAAACGCGTTCACGGCAAGTCCAAAGCGCTTCTGAACCAGTCATTTCCTTGCAACCGTCAAACTGCGGCCGTGCCACAAAATCCACGACCTTCTCGCCATTGTTTTCAAACACAATATCCGAGGCAACGTAGTTGAGCGCTTTAACATAATAGGTCTGCAGGCGATCATAGGCATCGACATTGTAAGTATGCTCACCAACGATCGCGCCAACCATGTGGAGCGGCGACAGACCGTATTGCGCAGATATTGATTTGATCTTTGAGCGCAATTTGGCATCGTTTTTCAGCAAGGCCAAAACTTTTTGATACTTGGCCTCAAAGCTCGATTTCACAGCAGCCGTGCGCTTAGACGAAGCTGCCGGAATGCCGGGCTGTTCGGCGTTGCGATTGCCTTCCGGCACAACAGTAAGCGCGAGCGCCGATCCTGCGGTGAAGCACATGGCGAGGCTGGCAAATATCAAAGGCTTTATTTTCATCGTGGAACAGTCCTGCATTCAGCGGTTCCATAGCCGCCGTACCCCCTGCGAGTCGAGGGGGGTACTCCACATTCCTCATGGTAAAATTTGGGCAGAGCTTTACAAAATAAACCGCGACAAGTCTGTATTCTTTGCCAAGACGCCGACATGCTTCTTCACATAATCAGCATCAACCTTGAATGCGGTACCGTTTTTATCGGGTGCATCGTAGGAAATTTCGTCCAATACCCGTTCCATCACAGTCTGCAGGCGTCGCGCACCGATATTCTCAACTGACGAATTCAAATCGACCGCGATGTCAGCCAGCGAATCAAGCGCATCATCAGTGAACTCCAGCTTGACGCCTTCAGTGCCCATCAAGGCGATATATTGTTTGATCAAACTGGCCTCAGTTTCAGTCAAAATCTTGCGCATATCTTCGCGTGTCAACGCCGAAAGTTCGACGCGAATCGGCAACCGACCTTGCAGTTCCGGCAAAAGATCAGACGGCTTGGCGACATGAAACGCACCGGATGCAATGAAGAGGATGTGGTCGGTTTTCACCGGTCCGTATTTTGTGGAAACCGTTGTGCCTTCAATAAGCGGCAACAGATCGCGCTGCACGCCTTCGCGCGACACGCCAGCGCCATGACCGCCATCACGGGCGCAAATCTTGTCGATTTCGTCCAAGAATACGATGCCATTGTCTTCTGACGCCCGCACCGCTTCGCGGTGGATTTGGTCCTGATCAATCAACTTGTCAGATTCGTCATTGACCAAAAAATCATAGGATTTTTTCACCGTGGTTTTAATGGTCTTGGTGCGCCCGCCCATAGCTTTACCAAGCATATCGGACAAGTTGATCATGCCCACGCTGCCGCTTGGCATGCCAGGTATGTCAAAGCTCGGTTGGCCGCTGTCAGCCACCTCGATCTCCATGTCTTTGTCATCCAAATCACCATCGCGCAGCTTCTTACGAAAGCTTTCGCGCGTGGCAGGACTGGCGGTCTTGCCAACCAACGCTTCAAGTACGCGCTCTTCGGCATTGATGTGGGCTTTGGCCTGCACATCCTCGCGCTTCTTGTCGCGAATGAGCGCAATGCCGGCTTCGACCAAATCACGAATGATCTGCTCGACATCACGACCGACATAGCCGACTTCGGTAAACTTGGTGGCTTCTACCTTGATGAATGGTGCGCCCGCGAGTTTCGCCAAGCGTCGCGAAATTTCAGTTTTGCCAACGCCGGTCGGCCCGATCATCAGGATGTTCTTTGGCATCACCTCTTCGCGCATCTGGCCCGTCAATTGTTGGCGGCGCCAACGATTGCGCAGCGCAATAGCCACCGCCCGCTTGGCGTCTTTTTGGCCAATGATGTGACGATCCAATTCAGAAACAATTTCGCGGGGGGAAAAATTTGTCATTCAACTCTCATCTTCAAAAATTTCGGAATTATCCATCGCCATCATCAGCGCCGGACCATATTGGCTTGTGCGGGTATCGAAAGCCACAAACCCAGCTTTTTCATAACAGCGGATCGCGCGTTTGTTGTCAGGGTGTGGGTCAATAATGAG
>JBGTAU010000044.1:0-6191 GCA_041749675.1 Rhizobiaceae bacterium
AACTTGGTGCTAGTTGCTTCAGTTCTATTCCTAGGTCGCCATTTTTCCAGCCTTCGATGGTAATGGAGTGACCATCAACACCTACAAATGTGACGATAAGGTTATTACCATCTACTGAGTAGCTAATCGTTCGCGTGGCGCATGGATCGCTTATGCCGGTTAGTAACTCACCGTCAAAATACACCTGGCCTTTTCCGTCGCCAGTTTCGAGCACTATCGAGTCGTTTATGATGTCTTCGTCGGAAACATGATATGTATCAAATCCAGTACCGCCCGAAAAAAAATCGGCTTCATTGTCTGCCGCAGGTGCCGGACCATTCGGGCCTGTTTCTGTCTCTCCATTGCCGTAAAGTATGTCGTCACCGGCGCCACCGCGCAAAACATCTGCCCCGGACCCGCCGTGCAATTGATCCTCTCCACCACGACCCCAGAGAATATCATCTCCAGTGCCGCCATGGATTTCGTCTATGTTGGCATTGTCCCCGCTGGCAACAAGATCACTCCCGAATATGACATCATCACCATCACCACCATCGATAGGCCCGGTGGACTGCGCGTATAAAATGTCGCTTTGCGCTGTAGCATGATCGCGCCAAACAGGACGGTCCAAATCCAGATTTTCAAATGGCGCGGGAACTTGAGTGTCACCATTGAAACCGTCAGAATAGAATTCTGTAAGATGTGCCGGGATGATTGGTCCCGCGCTGGCAGGCCAGACTGTGTTGGTTAGGTAAGTGAGAAATCGAGAATAATTGACCGACCCGACTGCATCATAGGCAATCTCTGTATCTAACGATACTCTAAGAGCTACTTTAATTGATGCATCAAGCAACGTCCCAGCCGCGGTCGCCTGAAAGTCGTTCAAATCGAATCCGAGAACTGCTGTTACGTGACCGTCTGGCTCAACAATCAACTTATAGTCATCGGGGCCAACAACAGTCGTTCCCTGAACATTATTAGCAGACTTCGCAAAATTGCCGCCTACCAACAGAGCCAAGATTGATGCGAGTGCTCCTGGATTATAGGAGGCGCGCATCTCATTAATGAAATAGTTAAAGTCCTGAGATGTGAAGTCGGGTTGCGCAAGATAGGTCGCAAGAGAAGTTGTGAACGTGGCAACATCAATGGCACTCAACACGCCGTCTAAAAAATCACCCGGTATGAAATTTCCAGGAAAGTAAGCACCAACGCCTCGATCAATCCAAGCATCGTTTGCACTTTTAAAAAAAGTCGTGTCAGAGATGTAGCCATCGCCACCCTCCGCGATGTTGTTCACAACGGCATTGAGTGCTGCCTGCGCAATAAATTGGGACTGGTTATACATGCCAGGATAAATTGGATTCTCCGTTCCCGGGCCAATCCATGTTTGTACAAGCCGGTTCGCTGCCAACGCAATGCCACCAACGCCCTCGGAGAATGAACTAATCGATGCTTGCAATATGGCTTCTTGGCTACCACTCATGGCTGCATAGGCCATATAGAATCCACCGCGATCATGTGCATCCAACAAAGATTGCAACATATTGACTTCAACGTCGGTCAGTTTGGCTTCGGCTGCAGCTTTAGGATCATAGGGCATAATTTGAATTCTCTTTTTTGGATTAATACTGTTATTTGACGCTGTCGCGTCGAGTTGTGTGTTTGTCTAAAAAAGCCTCCACTGCGCGGCAAACGGGTTGCGGATCAGCGAAATAAACAGATTTCGGAAGATAAATGTCCACCGGCCAACCATCCATGTTTGCATAGACTAAGCATCGACGAGTAAAGTCGAGGCATTGCGATCTCGGCCAAATTTTGCTGCCATTTTTCTTCAAAAAGTCGGGATAGTCGTCTTCGCGTACGCAATAATCGACTTTAGATATTGCAGAAGGAAAGGCTTCATTCATCAACTTCACTCGTACTGAGCTTGCAGGAAAGCTCGTCTTGTTGGCCTTACTCAAAGGGGCAAGGGTTTTGAGACTTGGATCAAGTACAATTTCTAAACTTGCAAGGAAGGATTCATCCGGACCGTGAGCGCCGTTTGCTCCAGTTGTATCCACCACATACGCACGCGGAATATTCAATATCCATTCCTTGCGCGGTAAGCTTTCTGCCTCCAGTGGTGTTACGTCTTTTGCGGAAGTTCCAAATCTCAGCTCATAGAGCTCCATACTATTTGAGAGACCAATACTGCTGCCACCCACAATCGAGCGCGATAATCGCCCAACGCCGGAAATTATCCAGTAAAGCCCACTGATTGCGAAGGCCACGACAATAAGCGCCACCCAAAGCCCATACCCGCTACGCTTTGGTTTCCTAGTCTTTTGATCACTTGTTTCGCTCATAACGCCCCGCCCGTACTGTTTGGTAATTTGTTTTTACACTTTCACCTTAAGGATGCAATGCATCAGTAAAGCAATTGCAGGGAATTGTACGTTGCTCCTTGAGCTAACGAAAACAGCTCATCGGCTTCACTGCGGCCATCTTGATTGAGATCACGCCAGACGGTCAGGCCAGTGAAAGCCGCGCCGTCTGCAGCGCTGATGATGCCGTCATTGTTGGCATCAAAAAGCGCCAGTTTTTTATAGCCGCTGGTGAACGATTGAAGCTCATAATCATTGAAACCGCGCAGGCTGCCATCGGGCAGAACAATGCCGACGCCAGACTGCCAGTCCGCGACTTCGCCAATAGAGCGCCATGTGCCATAGCCAAACAGTTCATTGGCATCTTCGATCATGCCGTTACCATTGGCATCATAGGCCAAAAGCCCATCGTCAGGCATCACCCAGTTTGTCAGCTCGCGGATGCCATCGCCGTCAATATCAAAATAGACGGCGTTGTTTTTGGCCGGACATTAGTTCGAGGCAGTCGCCATCAAGATCAAGCACGATTGGAGACGCTAACGGGTCCGGTGAACCAGGGCCGCAACCTAGTGTTAGTTGCTTCAGCCTATTCCAAGTTCGCCATTTCTCCAGCCTTCGATGGTGATAGACTTGGCAACACCGCCTATCGTGAAGGCAACGGTAAGGGTTGAGCCGCTCTTGCTGCAACATGCAGCCCCAGCTACAAGATCAAACCACATAAGTATAATTATAGAACGAATATGAAATTTTTGCCCTGCTTGATCAAGGTGCGACAACACTAAATTCATTGTTTGCAGGATCAAAGCGATTCAGCAAAGAAACAATAAGATCGGTCGAATAGATTTTTTGTCCATTGCGCTCATAGGTCGAATTGACCACACGTGCCTCGGCAAAGATCGGATCACCTTTTTGGACATGGGCGCTGACAAAATCAATCGTCTTTTCGTCAAGCACTGTCAGTGTGCACCAGTCTGTCGTAGTTTGGTTCTCACCTAACTCATCTTTCCAATACCTGTTGGTACCCACATCTATTTTGGTGACTTTCTGCAATGGTATAACTTTACCGACATGGCCAAGAATTTGAACTCTGTTTATAGACCGCATTTTGTAAAGACCCTCGTTTGATCAAACTATTTCGTCAGCGAAAACCAAAACGTTTCGATTTTATTGGTCTGACTATTTGTTATTTGGAAATTATACGGCTTAGCGCGCAGTTGGCGGGGCATCGAGACCGTACACGCGAGATCCGTAAGCCTTCCATCGTGCCTAAGATTAGGATCGCATTCATTCCGAGCCTGCACGCAAATATTTTCTTCACCATTTAATGATGTGTTAGATTGCGACGCCTGAGGCACCCAACCAACGGGACAATCCTCATATTTTTCATATGAAGGCTGACCAGCACCGCCTTCTGAACACGTTGGCCAAGGACAGACTCCAAATGTTTTGAATTTACAAGCGATCAACTTGTACATGGGCGCAATGCAAGAAGGTACGCTTTGCCATGCTGGGTTTTCCGATGCGGCGCATAACAGTACTTTGCAGCCCCACTCACTTGCCATTGACGGTACTGTCGTTGCCCCTAGAATTGAGAGGCAAAAAACTATACTTGTAACGCCTGACTTTATCATCGCATACTCGATCAGCTGTCTAAAAGAACAAGGTTTAAGGGTAATGACAAGATCCCCGCAATTGCGGTCATTTGAGACGGAAACCAGCCGCAAGATTGCGCAATGCATTGGCAAAAATCTTGCCAAAATTCGGCTTGAGCGTGGCTTGACCAAAGGGGATTTTGCAAAAGAACTCGGAATATCTGAGCCCGTTTACCTTGCCATCGAAGCTGGTAAAAATAATCTGACGATCCAAACGATTGGTGGCATAGCTGAGCATTTGAGGGTTTCCGCCGTCGGCTTGATGTTAGAACCAGAAAGAATTTACTAAACTATAATTTAGTTGATTCGCAACCAAAAATGCAATCGAGCGTAAACACAATTTCTTCTAGGATAGCTGTCCTTAGCAGCAATCCATCGTTCAAGTTCTGCTATATTGAACGTATCAGCATCATTTTAGCGGCTTATCATGATATTTTGCACTACACCGATGATAGCTACGCCATGGCAGCGCACTTGATTTGAAAAAGTGTTCTAAGAATGATCTAGCTTGACTAATTTATATATTAGTATCAAGAGCCGCATCGCCGACACCAAGAATGGGCAATAAGCGGAACGATCAACATATGGCAAAGCTCTTGAGTCACGTTTCTCTAGTATGCTCATTACTGGCCACATTTGTCACAATGAGCACTGCTAATAATAATCCTATGTGGCGCTCTGGTTATGATTGGGTTTGTATTCAAGGCGGCTCAATGATTTGCGAGCGCGGAGACGTCTGCACTTTTGGTTCCGCTCCTACTTTGCCGGTCAGAATATTGTTTGAAAACAGCGTCGTCGAAATTGGAAATCAAAAAATTGGGATCAAACGTCACTACAGTCAACAAATCGATGGATCCCCTCTCACAGACGAAGTGCATATTGAGCTTTCAAACAATTCTGTAATTTGGCTGACACCATCTGACGCAAGTCGGACATGGTCAGATATTTGGAGCGGAATGTACGTCGAACCAAAACGAGGGGCGGTCCTGTCAGTTTCCCATCCTCTTTTTTGTTCACCCAAACGCTAATGCAAAGTCGAGTCTGAATGGATAAAAATCAACTAGTATGGCTAATCATGCCTGTCACTATTGTGCAACTTATCTTTCTGTAGCGCATATATAGGGTTGCAATCAATCTCCAAGTGGGCGTATCTGCCGCGCCATAGAATTTGCTTTTTCACTCTAGAAAAGCCAATTTTAATTCAATTCGAACACATCACCTTGCGCCTAATTCACAATGGGTGTTCGGTAGTTTTTGTTCTCAAACCCGACCCGCTACTGCGGTTCACATTCAGGCGGTTGGCATATGAGCAATCATTTCAAACAATTCCATTGGACCTACGCTTTGGTTTGCGCTGCACATGTGGCGGTTTTCAATTATTGCAGCTCAAACCTGTTATGAGCGTTTTAACAGCGTGCGCCGAGAGACAGCCTAATGCCTCAAGAACAACTTGATTGGTGCTGGATGCGAAACAAGGATTTTTATCTAGGCATTTTAGAGGATATTTATGCACGGATGAATGATCTTGATATCAACTTCGACCAGCTTTCTTTGGCGTCTGGCTTAGAGCAATTGCGGATTAATCAAATTTTCAGCGGCATGATCGAAGACGTTACTTTGCTCGAACTTGATAATTTGCTTGGCGCAGTCAAGGCAACACCGCGGGGTTTTTTACTAGAATGATTGGTTTTGCTATTGCGCCCGCCCGTTAAGCAGTAAGTCTACAGGGTGCGCAAATGTGCTGGCCCAAAGTCCCTGCCGTCCCTCTTTCGCCACGAGTTCAGTAATGAGATAGTTTGCATTGACCGGATTGCCCAGCCTGCCGACGGCGGCAAACGCATACCCCGACGCAATCAGTGCAGTACCAACATCCACGGTCAGATCGCCAATTTTTGCGCCACACACGACAAATACTGCCTCGTCATTGGCTGTTCCAAGAGGCTGGCATAAAACCGAAGACGATTGAATGAGTGCTGCAAACTGCGCAATTGAGGTAAGACCACAATCTGTGCGCATGCCACTTTGAACAAAATCTGTACCTCGCAAACATGACTGTACACCATACAGTCGGAACTTTGCATTGCCTTGGGTCCATGTATCGCCGGACTCGACTTGTATATTTGTCGATATGATAAAGTCCTTGTGACGCTCGGCACCTAAAGCTGTTGGCTGCCAAATCAGCATGAAAGCGGACAAT
>JBGTAU010000045.1:0-4255 GCA_041749675.1 Rhizobiaceae bacterium
AAAGATCAGCCCTACAATGGCGAATACCAGTGAGAAGAACGTCAGTGCGCGTACCTCGCTGACAGGCATCTCACGATCCAGCGCGTTGAGGTAAATTGCGGCGACGAGCGCGAAAGTCAGTGCACCTTGCAACAGACTCCAGCTGATGAGCATGCGTGAAAATATTGGCTCTTCAGGGGCACGCGGCGGGCGGGCCATCACCGTTTTTTCCTCGGTTTCCGCTTCAAACACGAGTGAGCAGACGGGATCGATCACCATTTCCAAAAATGCAATATGCATAGGTCCAAAAAGAATAGGCAGCCCAAATGCAAGCGGTAGCAATGCCAGTCCTGCAATCGGTACGTGCACCGCGAGTATAAAGCCCATCGCCTTTTGAAGATTGTCGTAGATGCGCCGCCCTAGGCGGACCGATTTGACGATAGAACCAAAATCATCATCAAGCAGTACAATCGCTGCCGCTTCTCGGGCGACGTCCGTTCCGCGCCCGCCCATAGCAATGCCAATATGTGCGGCTTTCAGCGATGGCGCATCATTGACGCCGTCGCCCGTCATTGCCACAATCTCGCCGTTCTGCTTGAGCGCGTTGACGATGCGCAATTTCTGCTCCGGCATAATGCGCGCAAACACGGTTGCAGTGCGAACCTTGTGGGCCAATGCAGTCTCGCTCAGCGAATTCAGTTCTTCCCCGTTGAAAACATCGCCGGTATCGATGCCAGCCTTCACTGCAATGGCACGGGCCGTTTCCGGATAATCACCTGTGATCATCACAACCTTTATGCCGGCAGACCGACATTGACGCACTGCCGCCGGTACACTTTTGCGCAACGGATCGGCCAGACCAACCAAACCAACAAAATTGAAGCGGAACCCTAATTGTGATGCGGGCAACTTTCTACCTTCGAACGATGCTTGCGCAACGCCAAGAACACGCAAGCCCGCACTGGCCATTTCGTTAACTTGTTCGGTGAGATGTGCTCGATCTTGAGGGCTGAAATGGCAAAGTTTCGCAATTGCTTCCGGCGCACCTTTGGCCGCAATGACAAACGCATGGCCTGCCTTTTCTTGTCGCCAAACATGGGTCATCGCCAGTAAGTCAGGGCGAAGTCCATAGGCATGCTCGAGGGACCACTCCGAGCTAAGATGTATTTCACGGGCGCCTAAGTGTTCTGAACCCAGGGCATGAAAGGCTTTGTCCATCGGATCAAATGGCTTAGGCGGGCTAGCCAGCAGACCAAACTCCGCGAGACCGTGAAAAGGTTTTGGCAAACTCTGCTTTGTTTGCCCATCGAGGCGAAATACATCGCTATTTTTCAGTCGCAGTTCCGCAATCGTCATGCGGTTTTCAGTCAGTGTTCCGGTCTTATCGGTGCACAATACAGTTGCTGAGCCTAGCGATTCAATGGCAGCGGCGCGCCGTGTTAAAACTCTGGCTTTCGAAATCCGCCAAGCACCCATTGCCATAAACACCGCCAGAACCACCGGCAACTCTTCCGGTAACATCGACATGCCAAGAGCAATGCCAGCTAGCAACGCGTCCAGCCATCCACCGCGCAACGTGCCATAAAGCACCACTGCCATTATACTGACAATCGCGCCGACAGAGGCAAAAATCCGTACCAGTCTTCGTGTTTGACCCTGCAGGCGCGGCGGTTCAGATTCAAGCGTGTTAAGCGAATGACCAATCTTCCCAATCTCGCTCAAAACGCCAGAGGCGGTGACTTCGCCGATGCCGGTTCCGCGTACAATCAGTGACCCTGAAAACACGCAAGGCAGATCATCTCCGCCCGGCCTCAAGGCGTCTTTTGAAGCCGTTGCTGATCCAAGCGTTTTGCGGACCGGCACAGACTCGCCCGTAAGGAGTGACTCGTCACATTGGAGTTCTTGAGCCTCCAAAAGATTTGCATCGGCCGGTACGCGATCGCCTTCGGAAAGCACAATAAGATCGCCGCGAACCACTTCGCGGCCGGCAATTCTGATGCGCGTGCCGTCCCTTATAACCAACGCGCGTGGGCTTGTCAGATCACGCAACGCTTCAAGGACGCGTTCTGTGCGCGCCTCTTGAACGACTGTAATAACGATTGACATCAGTGCAAAGGCAAGCAGCACGAGTGCTTCTTCGTGGCTACCCAAGATCAAATAGATGACGCCACCACCAAACAGCAGCGCCAACATCGGCTCGCGCAATACATCTAAAATGATCCGCAATGGTGTGCGGCGTTGGCCTTGGGGCAATTCATTCGGGCCTTCGGCGCTCAGGCGAGCAGTCGCCTCCACACGTGTCAGACCAGTTAAGTGATCTGCAACTTCGGCACCCTTGAGTGGTTTGTTCATCTTCAAATCTCCAATCCGGTACCGCGGAATGCAGGCCGCGCCGAAGTGTATAGGTTTGCGTCCATGCAACGGCAGTCTCGGAAACTACCTAGAGGTTGGCCTAATTCATCTTGGCGCAGTGCATCCAATCGCGATGGCGCTTCCACAAAAAAAGTCTCTGGCTAGCAAGTGGCGTCCGCGTAGCCCACAGCTCATAGCGTGTGGAGCCGCTTGAGATATAGCTTTACTATGGCGATTTTGCTACAAACAAAACAATGGCTTACGATATTGGAACTCTGTCACTCGAAGCGTTGATTGGACCCACAGCCCGGGCTACGGAGGCTTTGGCGCGGCTGGACGAGCGGCTGGTGCGCTCGCTTGTGCGGGTCGGTTGGATCGAGCGGCAGCATTTTATCGATGCTTGCGCATCAATGTGGCTGGAGGGCGAACTGGTGCACATCGAGGATTTGGTGCTGCATGATGCACATATGGACATTCGTACCCCCACTCATGAGCTAACCCGGGCGCACTCTGTCTTGCGAGCAAGGCGGCAGATTTTTGCGCAAAAACCAGACTGGGCGTTAAGCGGGCAAGGGTTGCCACAACTCACACGGCGTGGCCTTTCACAAGATTCTAAGAGCAACGGCAGCAATGGACCAGCTGATCATGAAAGGTCACCAAGAGATGAATCACTTGGCGCGGATCGGGGTGGTCCGGACGAGCTAAGTAGAGCGCTTGAGTTAATCGACGCGGCTCTCTTGCGCAGTTCCAAGGTGCTTGATGGGCAAGGGAACAGAGATGGCGATCAACGTACAAGATTCGAGGAACGATCAGAACTGGTGTATGATCAAGACTGGGACGAGGACGCTCGTTTAAGGCAGTGGCAAGACGTCGCCACCCAAACGGAGGCCTTACCTGTCGCGCTGAGGGCGGCGATTTTGACGGACGCTTGGCGCGAGATTGATGTGCTGCAACGGGCTTCTTGGCTCGGGTCTTTGCTCATCGCAGCGTTGCTTCGTCAGCAAGGAATCGCTGCTCATCATCTTCCTTCGCTGCACTTAGGTGCCAAGCAAATTCCACGAGAGCGCCGCCGCGCCAGCGATCTTACATTGAGACTGATTGCAGCGCTTGATGCCATTCATGCCGCGGCTAATCTTGGCCTCAAAGAACATGATCGATTGCTGCTCGGAAAATCGCAAATGGAGCGCCGCCTTGGCGAACGGCGCAGCAATTCTAAGTTGCCGGAGCTGATAGAGCTCGTGTTGTCGCGTCCACTGGTATCGTCCGGGATGATTCAGCAGGCATTGAAGGTTTCCAAACAAGGGGCGCTCAATTTGGTCGATGAATTGGGTTTGCGCGAGATGACGGGCAGGGGAAGATTTAGGGCATGGGGATTACTGTAGGCTTCGATGTGATGCGGGCGCTGCACAAAGGTAAAGTCAAGTTGTGGCAGCATGGCGGCGGCATTATGGGAGAAGTGCGCCTATTCGAGCGGCAGTTCGGGGTTTGTACCGGCTGAGAAAATCGGACTACGCCACTTCTGTTGACGACGTCAATTTTTGCAACAGAACCTGTAAATTGCATTGGCCGCGATCAAGATTTTGGACATTCAATTGGCTATACCCGAAAACTAGCAAGCATGATTGCTGGAGCACAGTTTCTAGAAATCACGCCAAGACTAAAAATGCCGCAGCTTATCGTGATGATTATTAGGCAGTGCTTGAAAGTTTTCTCAAATGATTGTGAAAATGATCATGTAGCGTCTTTTGCAACCAAATTGCTCGACCTTGATTTTGATTTCTTCCGAATTAGTTCCATAATGTATGCTATGAGATGCGTAGATGCATACTCGTCGGGTGGAACCATTGTCTATTTTCATTCGCCTATCAGCAACGTTGCTGTTATGCGATTATACAATGGGATTGACGACTTTTAACGGGAGACA
>JBGTAU010000046.1:0-3540 GCA_041749675.1 Rhizobiaceae bacterium
GGTGCTGACGGCAGGATCTCACATCATAACTGTCATTTGAAAAAGCATTGACAGGACAGTGAGTTAGGCACGGTTTCTCAACGCAAGTTTCACAAGTATGACTCAACTTTTGAATAGGTTGAATCTTCAGTTCAAATGGAAAAAGGACTGCGCCGCGATAGGCGTGCCAGAGGCCGTAGACTGGGTGAATGAGTAAACCGAGCGGCGACGGCTTGAGATTTTCTGCGCGCATCGCCCATTGTTGAAACGGAAAATAAGGTTGATCAGACGGAAACACCGCCTGCCCGCCGAACCTATTGGCAATGGGTGTTATGGTGCTTTTTGACCATTCATCCAACGGGTTTTCGATGGCACTTGGACGTGCGTCTTGCCACCGTCTGAAGTGCGGCCAAGGCACGGCTCCGGCATGTCCGATCAGCATCACCGAACGTGCTGAATTGCCATCGGTCAGTGGCGGCGCATTTTCATTTAGTTCAAAATTCAAACAACCGCGAACAAGCAATCCGAAATCATCAAGCGCCGCTTGAACATTCGCAACGTCAAACATTACTTCTCAACTGGCTCGCGGAATGCACTGCGCCAGACTTCGTCGTGAATAATGTTGGCCACTTTAGCCCGGCCTGAAGCGGGCTCCTTTCAGGTGAAGGCGTCAGGCATCGAATCTTTCTTTTGCTTGATGAAGGCCGTGAGCGCCTCGTCAATGGCAGGATCAAGCGGCGGCGCTTCATAAGCGTCCAACAACTTGCGCACCAAATTATTGGCGCGTTGCTCAATGCGTTGTTCGCCCTCAGCCAACCATTGCTCGTAGGAATTATTGTCCGTCAGCGGAGACGCATAAAATGCTGTCTGGAAGTTCTCCAGCGTGTGCGCACAGCCAAGATAATGGCTGCCCGGACCGACTTCACGAATAGCCGACATCGCCTGACCATTTTCTGACAAATCAACGCCAGCTGCAAATCTTTGCTGCATGCCAAGTTGGTCAACGTCCATCAGGAATTTTTCATAAGATGAGACCAACCCGCCTTCGAGCCAACCAGCAGCATGAAGCACGAAATTTGTGCCAGCGAGCAATGTCGAGTTCAATGTGCTGGCGCTCTCGTAAGCTGCCTGCGCATCCGGTACTTTAGAACCGCAAAGCGAACCGCCTGTACGGAACGGCAAGCCGAGACGACGCGCCAACTGCGCTGCACCATAGGAAACCAGTGCAGGCTCAGGCGTGCCGAACGTTGGTGCACCGGACTGCATTGAAATGGATGCGGCGAACGTGCCCATCAACACAGGCGCACCCTTGCGGCAAAGCTGCGTAAACGACGCGCCGGCCAACACTTCCGCCAAAACTTGGGTCAGCGTGCCCGCCACTGTCACCGGAGACATTGCGCCAGCCAAAATGAATGGCGTCACAATACAAGCCTGATTGGCGCGAGCATAGACTTTCAAAGCACCCAGCATCGTTTCGTCAAAAACCATCGGCGAGTTGGCATTGATGAGGTTGATAACAACTGTGTTTTTCTCAACAAACTCTTTGCCAAACAATATCCGGCACATTTCAACCGTGTCCTCCGCGCGTTCCGGCGCGGTGACTGAGCCCATGAATGGCTTGTCGGAATATTTCATGTGGCTGTAGATCATGTCGAGGTGGCGTTTGTTGACAGGCACATCAACTGGCTCACAGACCGTGCCACCGGAATGATGGATCGACGGGGCCATATAGGCCAGCTTCACAAAATTGCGGAAATCTTCAATCGTGGCATAGCGGCGCTCACCGTCGAGATCGCGCACAAAAGGCGGGCCATAAACCGGCGCAAACACAGTCGCATTGCCGCCAATTTGCACATTGCGCTCAGGATTGCGGGCATGTTGAATGAAAGTAGAAGGCGCAGTTTTCAACAGCGACCGACATAGCCCTTTGGGGAAATGCACGTATTCGCCCTTAATGTCGGCGCCCGCTTCTTTCCACATCGCCAGCGCTTCCGCGTCATCACGGAAAATAATACCGGTTTCTTCCAGAACAGTATCGGCGTTGTTTTCGATTATGGACAAGCCTTCTTCGTCCAATACGTTATAAACAGCGATCTTGCGATTGATGTAGGGCAGTTGCGGCCCCAAACCGACGGCCGAGCGTGTGGCTCGGCGCGAGGCCGCGCCACCAGAATTGCGCGCATTGCGACGGCTTGCGCCGCGGTCTACATCTGGCGTTGCCTCAGCTGTTACATCGTCACTCATTGGTGTATTCCCTGCCTTTAATCGCTGCATCTTTGGACAAGCGTCCATAGACGAAAAAACTCTCTATCGTGATTTCATAATAATTGCGACGCCCAATGCAGCAATTCCACGAACGCCGCCCATTGGCGCAGTGACGACAAGGTGAGAGAATTGGTCATTTTGATAACACTTAACTACTAGATTGCTTGGCTTTATGAGGATGCTCAAAAAAAGCTCGAATTACAGAATGATTATCGAATGAATGCCATCAAAACCCGCGTTGTTCTGCACTTTCCAGGCTTTGAGCCATTGAGTGCCGAGCAACATCGAGACCGCTTTGCCCGAGCAGCAATGCAGACGGCTGGTATTTGGAATGTTTCGATGGAATGCGGCACACTGCCAGAAGGCGCAAAAAACGGCGCATTCACGGTAAAAGGGCGCGGTCCAAACTGGGAAACGACAACGCACTATCATGTGCTCGATCTGGCAGATCATATTGATTACCTGCTGAAACGACCATTTTTCACCGTGCTATCAAGCGGTTATGCGGCCTTCATTCAAGTTGTCGCCACGGGCGGCACTTGGCGGTATTTGCGCCATGCTTGGCGGTTTGGATTGTTTTCAATTTTTCCATTTTTGTTGATGACGCTCGGCTTGGTATGCACCGCGCTGATTGCTTTGCTGCCGATACAAATCGAAATTTCAAAATGGTTTTTTCTGTTATCCGTTCCGCTGGCCCTAGCATTTTTCAAACACGGCTTTCTTGCTTTGGCTAACCGCGTCCACACGATGCTCTTATTCAGCGATTGGCGCTGCGCAGTTGATTTTGCGACCCTCAAAGACGGGCGATTGAACCAGCGGTTGTCCAAAATGGCTATCGACGCAAAAACAGCCCTGCAGCTGCCGGCCGATGAGTATTTGATCATCTCGCATTCAATTGGCAGTCATGCCGCTGTGCATGTGATTGGGCAATTGATTGAAGAACAACCAGAATTGTTTGAGAACAAGAGCATTGTCTACGCCTCGGTCGGCTCAGGGCTTTTGCAAGGTGCGTTGCTCAATCCTGCCAAAGTTCTGCGCCAACGGGTGGCCCGCATTGCGGCACAACCACAAATATTTTGGTTTGATGTGCAATGTTTGACAGACATTTCGCACTTTTACAAAACAGACGTGGCCGCGTTGTGCGGATATTTTGGCGAACGACAGCCGACAAAATCATTCATTCGAATCAAAACCTTGTTGAATAAAGAGCGCTATGATCGCATCAAGCGCGATTTATTGCGCGTTCACCGACAATATGTTTTGGGAAATGATGTGCGTGGCAATTATGACTTTGCT
>JBGTAU010000047.1:0-7347 GCA_041749675.1 Rhizobiaceae bacterium
GGGGGTGCCGAAGAAATGGCCGCCGGGGCCGACGTCTTTCATCGCGTCAATGCCGAGTGCATCTTCGGACAAGTCCAGTGGCGTCATAAATTCGGCGACCATTTGCAACAAGTCAATGTCGAGGATTGTTTTTTCATAAGAGCAGGACAGTCCGCCTTCCATCCAGCCAGCGCCGTGGAGCAGGAAATTGCCGCCGCCGTTGATCGCGCCCCAGAGCGAGAACACGCTTTCGTATGCAGCCTGCGCGTCCATGGTGTTGGCGGCGCAGACGTTGGAGGTGCGGTAAGGGATTTTGTAGCGGCGGGCTAATTGTCCGCCGACATGCTGGGCTTTCATATATTCTGGTGTGCCAAATGCGGGTGCGCCGGATTTCATGTCGACGTTAGACGTGAAGCCGCCGTAACCGACCGGTGCGCCTTTGCGGACCATTTGAGTGAAGGCAATTCCGGCCAAGGCTTCAGCGTTTTGCTGGACCAATGCGCCCGCAATGGTGACAGGGGCCATAGCGCCGGAGAGCGTGAACGGTGTGACAATGATAATCTGGCCGCGCGAGGACATCTGAATGATGCCTTCCATCATCGGCACGTCGAGTTTCAACGGCGAATTGGTGTTGATAATGGAATAGATCGACGGTTCGTTGAGGAGTTGCTCTTCTGAAATGCCACGGGCGAGGCGGGCTATTTCGATACCGTCGATGTTGCGGTCTGCGCCGAGCGAATAGACGTGGAAGGCCTTGTCGGTGAGGAGGGCGAGGTCGCGGATACATTCGAGATGGCGGATGCCGGGGTGAATATCGATCGGCTCGACTGGGTAGCCGCCGGTGGTGTTGATGATGTTGTGGACTTGCGCCAGTTTTATGAGGTTGCGGAAGTCTTCTTGATTGCCGCCGCGACGACCCTTGTCCATGCAGGTGACATTGGGGGCAGAACCCATTTGCGAGAAGATGACATTATTGCCGCCGAAGCGGACGTGATGGGCGGGATTGCGGGCGTGGAGCGTGAATTCGGACGGGGCGGTGCTGATGGTTTCCAGAACCATGTCACTGTCAAAACGGACGCGCTCGACGCCGGGCTTCACGTCAGCACCGGCTTTTTTCATGATTTCGCGTGCGCCTTCATGCAGCACGTCAAGGCCGATTTCCTTCATGACGCGCAGGGACGCGAGGTGGATGGATTCGAGTTGGTCGTCAGAAACATATTTAACAGGCTCAAACGGGCGTTTGAGCTGGCGGAACGGCGGTTGTTCGAAAGGACCGGCGTTTGTGTCACGCTTGCCTTGGCGACCGCCAGCGCGGGAACGCACAGGGACAGCGCTTGGGGCGGGTTCGATGTTCAACAAAATTTCAGTCATGTGGCCGCATTTCACCCTTGGTTCGACTGGGATAAGTGTTAGCAAAAACAGGCGTGAAATCCGCCTGTGATACGACCATCACCAACTGTGATGCGACGCGTATGTTTGGGCTTTCTATTTTGCTAGAGCGATCTATCTTTCAACCGATACGAATCCCTCGGAGCGACCAATGACCGATAAAATTATTCTTCTCACCGGTATTTCTGGCTTTATTGCCAAGCATTGCGCAGTTGAGATGTTGCGGGTGGGTTACCGCGTGCGCGGGACGGTGCGCGATTTGGCCAAGGCGGACAAGGTGCGGGCGACGTTGGCGAAACACTGCGACGTGTCGAAGCTGGAATTTGTGGCCGCGGATTTGATGTCTGATGCAGGTTGGGCTGAGGCGGCAAAGGGTTGTTATGGCGTATTGCATGTGGCCTCGCCGTTTATCATTGGCGAACCGAAGGATGAAAACGAGCTGATCCGCCCTGCGGTGGACGGAACGATGCGGGTGCTGAAAGCTGCGATTGCGGCAGGGGCTAAGCGGTTTGTGCAGACGTCTTCGATTGCCGCGATTATGGCGGGGCATGGTTATGCGCGGACTAAGCCATTTACCGAAGACGATTGGACGATATTGGACGGGCCGGATGTGAGCGCTTACCAGAAATCCAAAACCCTGGCCGAGCGGGCGGCGCGGGATTATTTAAGCGAAACGAAGGCTGATATTCACTATGCGTCGGTCAATCCGGGCTTTGTGCTGGGGCCTCTGCTGGACAGTGATTATGGAGCGTCGGCCTCCGTCATCCAGATGTTTATGAAGGGCAAATATCCGGGCTGTCCGGCGCTGTCTTTTCCGTGTGTTGACGTGCGCGACGTCGGTAAAATGCACCGGCTGGCGCTGGAAACCAATGAGCCATCCGGCGGGCGCTATGTGGGCGTGAGCGAAAGCGCATGGTTTGTGGATATGACGCGGGCGATCAAGGTCAAACTGAACGCGGCGGATACGAAAAAAGTGCCGACAATGCAGTTGCCGAATTTTGTGATTAAGCTGATTGCACTGTTTGATAAGTCTGCGCGGGCGATTGTGCCGGAGCTTGGGCGGCAGGTTGATATGGACAATAGCCGGACGCGCAAGGCGCTGGGGATGACGTTTATTCCGGTTCGTGAATCAGCGCCAGCGATGGCGCAGAGTTTGGTGGATGAGGGGTTGGTTTAGTGCCTGCCTGAAAATTCTACTTTTTTGGCCAACTGCTGCGATTTTCTGCGCTTCCGGTGCTCACTTACTGTAGTACGCTCCGCCAATTCTTTCCCGCCTTTAAGCGGCAAGCAGCTGGCGGGCCCCAAAGTTTCTCGAAAACCACACCATTTGACTCAACAAAACGAATTTTGAGGCAGACACAATCCCGAGCAAAGAGCCTTGCATTCAATAATAAAATGCGCCATCATTTAATAAATAAGTGATTAGGTGGCCCATGAATATCAACGTACCTTCCATAGACCATGCGTCGCTGATCCAATTGGCAGAAGCGGGTGCGTTGATTGAGACTCATGTTGTCGGACAGGGTGGCGGGTGGTCGGTTTTGGTTCGCTATGGCAATCAGAGCCGTGTTCTGGCTGCGCAGCGGGGCACTACGGCGCGGGTATTTAAGAAGATGGATACGTTGGTTTCCTATCTGAAAGATGCTGGTATTTCCAAGTTTGATGTTGATAGCGCGGCCTTCGTTACTGAGGCAGGAACTGCGCGACCAGACAGGGCGCAGGCTTTGCGCAACGCCCACGAGGCAGCCGCGCATGATGCGTGGTTTCGCGGGCAGGTGCAGCTTGCGCTGGACGAGGCAAATGGGGACGATGCGCAATGGGTGGCGCATGATGCCGTGGCGGAAAGTTGGGCTGTAAAGCGGGCGGCTTTGGCGAACAAGGCCAGCCGTTGAAAATCGTTTGGCTGGCGCGGGCCGTTGCCGACCGCGATGCGCAGATTGACTATATTGCACAAGACAGTATTTCAGCGGCGCTTGATGTTGGCGACCGGCTGATGGCGGCCGTTGCGCGGTTGGTGGATCATCCTGACATGGGGCGCGAAGGGCGCGTGAATGGAACGCGGGAACTGGTGGTTAGACGCACTTCGCTGGTAGTGATTTATCGAGTACGAAACACCCGGGTGGAGGTGTTGAGGGTCTTGCACGGGGCGCAGATGTGGCCGTGAAATCGAGTAATTAAGACACAGCAATGTACTTGATGAGTTGACCACCATCAATCTATTGACTTTTATTTGTTCCTTAGGATTATCTTTGGTTGTAGTTAAGCGTGCAGTGGAACCCCTTTTTCCGACTATGACTAGAGTTTCAATGGAGCCCCAGCGATGATTATTAGAGCATTTTTAATTGGCATCGTCTGGGCTTGCGTCACAACTGTCGCCTATAGCGCTGAAATTTCGCTTGGCGTTAAAGATGACTGTACAATAGTTCTTACAGGCGAAATCGCAGCAGGCGATTATAGAAATGTTCTAACAATTTCTGAGGAAAAAGGATGGACAAAAGATGAAAAATTTGTGGTTGAGTCAGAGACTTATAATCGAGTCCTTTGCCTAGACAGCCTCGGGGGCTCCTTTGCGGAAGGTAGGCGTATCTCAAACTTAATTTTTGAAGCCGGAATCGGAACTAAAGTGAAGGCTGGCTCAGGATGTTTTTCAGCATGCGCACTTGTATTTATGGCCGGAAAAAATCGAGGCGACGAAGTTGATGGCCCGCACAGAATGCTTAATGTCCATGCAATACTAGGGTTTCACGCAGCGTATCTTGATTTGGATGAGAGCAAAACGTTTACTGCAGCAGATGTTGCAGAGTTCTTCAAATTAAATGGATTGTTAATTGCGGATTTGTTGCGGTTCTCTTCTTATCATTCTGTTTTTTCTGCTGAGCCAATGATTAGTAGAAGCCTAATTGCCGATCTACTTACATATGAGAAAGACGAAATGCTCATCGTCAAAACCGTCGAAGATGCAGCACGTTGGGGGATTACGCTAGAAGGAACAAAACCCAGATGGAAGCTAAATGATCGCATGCTTATCCAGTCCTGCGAAAATTTCCAAAACTGGGCGTCTGATAGTCCTTCTGTCGAAATAGATTTTACAACGAACTCGTACCCGCAAATTGAGTCCAAAAAACTTAAGGGCGGTGATGTAACTAAAGTCTTCTCAAAAATTGATACTGGTGGAATGGCCGACAGGTATTGTTTGATATCTGTAGAGGAAGGGGATACTGAGACTTATTTAGAAGTTTGTAGCCGCAATGACTTTAATGGTGTTCATCATGGCGGTTGTCCAGATTACGGATTTATATTACCAGCGTATTACGCATTAGCGCCGCATACGCGAATAATTGATTTGGCAGAGTAGCTAAAACTGTCATTATGCGAAATATTTGTTTCACCCCCAATCCAGCACAACCTTCCCACAACTCCTTTGCTTCATCAATTCAAACCCCGTAGCATACTCCGCTGCTTTCATCCGGTGCGTGATCACCTTTCCTCACGTCCAATCCTGATTGCAGCTTAGATGCCTTTGATGGTGACGGCTTTGAAGATGACGCGCCGCTAGTTTATGGGGGGTAGGCTCCAGCCTTGCCGAGGAGGGAATTTATTTGCGGGAACCAATAACCTCATCAGCCGTTGTGCTTGTGTAAACCAAATCGGCTTCGACTCCCCGAAGCATTGGTCATTAAACAGGAGCTTTTCTGATGAAAAAGATTATAACTGCAACCGCATTCGCAATGTTGTTCTCAGTGAGTGCTTTCGCCCAGACCAGCGCGTTGGATGTGCGTGAAACAATGACTAAACTTGCTGGCGACGATGTTTCGATCGTTGACATGTTCATGGATGAAACCGGCAAGGACCGCGAGGATGCGGACTTCCAAGAGCGCATGAAGAAAATGACGCCTGAGCAAGTGAAGATGGCGACGAAGGCATGTACAGATGCTGAACAGCAGAAACTAGAGTTCTCGGACTCGGTGATGAGCCGTTGTAAGCTTATCACTGAAGCTAAGTAATCTTAGGTTAATAACAAAATGGCTCCGGTCTCACGACCGGGGCTTTTTTGGGGGGCTGTGACTGAGAAAACAAAGGGAATGAAACCATCACCCCCAATCCAGCACGACCTTCCCGCAACTGCCCTGCTTCATCAGCTCAAACCCTTGCGCATACTCCGCGGCCTTCATCCGGTGGGTGATGACTTTGCGCACATCCAAACCTGATTGCAGCATGGCGATCATTTTGTACCAGGTTTCGAACATTTCGCGGCCATAGATGCCCTTGATGGTGAGGGCTTTGAAGATGACGCGGTTCCAGTCGACGGGGGTGGGGACGGCGGGGATGCCGAGCATGGCGATTTTGCCACCCATGATCATGCGGTCGACCATTTGGTCGAAGGCTAATGGCGCGCCGGACATTTCGAGGCCGATGTCGAATCCTTCGCGCATGCCGATGCGGTGCATGACGTCGCTTAAATCCTCGGAGGCGACGTTGACGGTGACGGCGTCGCAGACTTGGTTGCAGAGTTCGAGGCGGTAGTCGTTTACGTCTGTGATGACGATGTTTCTAGCGCCGACGTGGCGGCAGACGGCGGCGGCCATGATGCCGATGGGGCCTGCGCCCGTGATCAATACATCTTCGCCGACAAGATCAAACGAAAGTGCGGTGTGCACGGCGTTGCCGAGCGGGTCTAAAATCGCGCCGATTTCGTCATCGACTTCCGGCGGCAGATGGATCGCGTTAAACGCCGGGATTTTGACGAATTCGGCAAAGGCCCCTGGCACGTTGACGCCGACGCCTTGGGTTTCGGGGTCTAGGTGAAAATGACCGGCGCGGGCCATGCGGCTTTTCATGCCGATGAGATGGCCTTCGCCCGAAACGCGGTCGCCGACTTTTACGGTGCGCACATGGCTGCCGATTTCGGCAACCACGCCGGCATATTCATGGCCGACGATCATGGGAACGGGGATGGTTTTTTGCGCCCATGCGTCCCATTTCCAGATGTGTAGATCTGTGCCGCAAATGCCGGTCTTGTTGACCTTGATCAGGATTTCGTCCGCGCCGATTTGCGGGATAGGTTCATCGCGCAGCGTCAGGCCTTCGGTGCGTTCAGTTTTGACAAGGGCACGCATCAGATAACTCCGAGTTCTTTGCCGGCCTTCACAAAGGCGGCTACGGCGGCGTCGATATCGCCGGTGGTTTGGGCGGCGGACATTTGGGTGCGGATGCGGGCTTTGCCTTGCGGGACGACAGGGAAGAAAAAGCCGGTGACGAAAATGCCGAGCTCGGCTAGGCGGAAGGCCATGTCTTGTGCGAGTTTTGCCTCGCCGAGCATGACGGGAATGATGGGGTGTTCGCCGGGCAGGAGATTGAAACCTGCCTTGGTCATTTTTGTGCGGAAGCGGGCGGCGTTGGCGGTGAGTTTTGTCCGCAGTTTGTCGCCATTTGTAGCGAGCTCAATTGCGGCGATACCTGCCGCCGTGATCGCAGGGGCAAGCGCGTTGGAGAAGAGGTAGGGTCTGGCGCGTTGGCGCATAAGGGCGACGATGTCTTTGGACGCCGCAATATAGCCGCCCATGGAGCCGCCGAGGGCTTTGCCCAGCGTACCGGTGAGGATATCCACTTTGACACCAGCACGAGCGGGTGTGCCTGCGCCTTTGGGACCGATGAAGCCGGTGGCGTGGCAATCATCGACCATGATGAGGGCGTCGTATTGATCGGCCAAGGCGCGGATGGCGACGAGGTCAGCGAAGTAGCCATCCATGGAGAAAACGCCATCAGTGACAATCACAACGCGGCGTGCGCCTTTTTCGCGAGCGGCTTTGAGTTGGACTTCAAGATCATTCATGTCGTTATTGGCGTAACGGTAACGGGCGGCTTTCGACAGGCGAATGCCGTCGATGATGGAGGCGTGGTTGAGGCTGTCGGAAATGATCGCGTCTTTCTCGCCGAACAGCGGCTCAAACACGCCGCCATTTGCATCGAAGCAGGCGG
>JBGTAU010000048.1:0-2498 GCA_041749675.1 Rhizobiaceae bacterium
GTGTCCGCCAACAATCTGCTCGCGCTTTACATGGGCCTCGAATTGCAATCGCTCGCGCTATACGTTGTCGCCGCCATTGACCGCGACAATTCCAAGTCGAGTGAAGCTGGCCTCAAGTATTTTGTCCTCGGCGCGCTATCCTCCGGCATGCTGCTCTACGGTATTTCGTTGGTCTATGGCTTTACCGGCCAAATCGGCTTTGATGCCATCGCGCAGGCGCTCACCGGCGCTGAGCGTCAGGTCGGTCTCCTGTTCGGTCTCGTATTCATTCTCGCAGGTCTAGCCTTCAAAATCTCCGCCGTCCCATTCCACATGTGGACGCCAGACGTATACGAAGGCGCACCAACGCCGGTCACGGCCTTCTTCGCCGCAGCGCCGAAAATGGCTGCCATGGCCATGCTGGTCCGCGTCGTGATGGATGGGTTCGCACCCGTCAAAGTCGATTGGCAGCAGGTCATCGTCTTCATCTCCATCGCCTCAATGCTGCTCGGCGCGTTCGCTGCAATCGGCCAAACCAACATCAAGCGCCTGATGGCCTACTCCTCCATCGGACATGTGGGCTTTGCGCTGGTCGGCCTTGCCGCTGGTTCGGAAACAGGCGTGCGCGGTGTCGCCGTTTACATGATTATTTATTTGATCATGACTCTCGGCACCTTCGCCTTCATCCTCGCCATGCGCACCAAGAATGGTCAGGTTGAAAATATCGCTGATCTGGCAGGTCTCTCGCGCACCAATCCATGGATGGCATTGGCGCTCACCATTTTGATGTTTTCGCTTGCTGGCATTCCGCCGCTCGCGGGCTTCTTCGCCAAATGGTACGTTTTCTTAGCCGCCATCGAAGCCAATCTGGTTGCGCTGTCAGTGATAGGCGTCATCGCTTCGGTCATTGGTGCCTACTATTATCTGCGCATCATCAAGATCATGTGGTTCGATGAAGCTGCCGAAGGCTTTGTCCCATCCAACACGGTGTTGCGCGGCGTGCTCGGCATTTCCGGCGCATTCGTGTTGTTCTACATGGTGGTGGCTGGTCCAGTCGAGGCCATTGCAGCTGCCGCTGCCAAATCGTTCTTTTAACACGCCGTTCTTCTGATTGGATCACTTGGCTGACATTCCAATTGCAGGCTTGCCCGAATGGCGACATCGCCATTTGGCAGAAACAGGATCGACCAACACCGATTGCATCGCCGCCGCGCGGGCAGGGGATCACGGTGATCTGTGGATCACCGCTGGTCGCCAAATGTCTGGCCGTGGCCGCTTGGGCCGTCAATGGGTCTCTGAAGTCGGCAACCTTTATGCCTCAGCCCTCATCCTAGACGCCGCGCCACTGGCCCGTCTTGGCACTTTGCCCTTCGTCGCCGCGCTCGCGCTCCACGCCACAATGTCTGAACGAAGCGGCATTGACCAAAAGCGCATCAAAATCAAATGGCCCAATGACATCTTGATCGATGGCGCAAAAATTTCAGGGCTCTTGATTGAAAGTGAAGTCTTGACGAATGGCGTTCACGCCATTGCCTGCGGCTTCGGCGTCAACATCGTCCACCATCCTGAAGGCGCATTGTATGCCACGACCGATCTTAGAACGCTTGGATTGAACATAACGCCCGATGCTCTATTTCACAGTCTGGCAAAAAACTTCGCTGACATCCTGGAAATTTGGAATCGCGGCAAAGGCTTTGGCAAAATACGGGAAGAATGGCTGCGGCATGCTAAAGGTCTTGGCGAGCCAATCACTGTCAATCTGCCCACCGAGCAGCTTCATGGTACGTTTATTGACATTGATGCTCATGGTTGCCTTGTATTTGCCGGATCAATGGGCGAAGAACGGATCATATCGGCGGGGGATATTTTCTTCGTAGCCCAACAAGGAAATTTAAAGTGAATACAACTGGTCCTAAGGACGAATTGATATTTTTGCCGCTCGGCGGCGTTGGCGAAATTGGTATGAACTTGGCGCTCTATGGCTTTGGCGCGCCCGATAAGCGCGAATGGCTGATCGTCGATTGCGGCGTCACATTCCCAGGGCCCGATCTTCCGGGCGTTGATTTGGTTCTACCCGATATCAAGTTCATCGAAGCCAATCGCGCCTTCATCAAAGGCATGGTCATCACCCATGCGCATGAAGATCACTATGGCGCGGTTATGGACCTGTGGCCCAAAATCAAATGCCCACTTTATGTCACGCCGTTTACAGCGGCCATGCTCGAAGCAAAATTCAAGTCGGATGGTGTTGGCAAAGAGTTACCGGTCACGGTCTATAACGGCGGCGAAACTTTCCAGTGCGGAAAGTTCCAAATCGAAGCTATTGCCGTCACCCACTCCATTCCCGAGCCTATGTCGCTGGCCATCACCACGCCGCTCGGCACACTCATTCACACCGGCGACTGGAAAATCGACACGGCGCCCACCATCGGACCACTCATCAACGAAGCGCGATTCCGCGAGCTTGGCGATGCTGGCGTTGTCGCCATGATGTGCGACAGCACCAATGCGATGCGCGA
>JBGTAU010000049.1:0-4455 GCA_041749675.1 Rhizobiaceae bacterium
GGCTTGGCAGGGTGAAACATCGCGAGTTTGCGCAAGCCTCCGGCGAAATGAGCCACGAGGAGTTTACGGCTTTCTTGACTGCGGCTTTCCGCAACCAAGCCCGCCATACCATGCCGGGCTCGATCCATTTTGTCTGCATGGATTGGCGCCATCTTCAAGAGATCACCGCGGCGGGCGAGGCTGCCTATCACGAACTGAAGAACATGATCGTCTGGGTCAAGGACAATGGCGGCATGGGTACATTCTATCGCTCACGTCATGAACTCATATTCGCATTCAAAAAGGACGACGCGCCTCACGTCAATAGTTTTGAGCTTGGCCAGCATGGTCGCTACAGGACCAACGTCTGGCAATACAAGGGCGTCAACACATTAAAGGCCGGGCGCATGGATGAGTTGGCAATGCATCCAACTGTGAAGCCTGTCCAGATGATCGCTGATGCGATCAAGGACGTTTCAGGCCGACGGGAAATCTTGCTCGACCTCTTTGGTGGTTCCGGGTCAACGTTGATTGCGGCCGAGAAGACAGGACGCACGGCATACATTTGTGAACTCGATCCTGCCTACTGCGATCGCATACTGCGCCGCTATGAAATTTACGCCAAGGATGACGCGGTTCTCGTGGCCTGCGGGCTGGACGGTGACCTGACTGAAATGCGGGAGGCGGCTGAATGAAGAAACGCCTCCTATCGGCACCGAAAACGAGCAGGGGCGTTCTCGCCACTGTTCCTCAATCCTCCGATTTTGATGTCGGCTATGCCAAGCCGCCTGATGCCAGCCGTTTCAAGCCGGGCGTCTCGGGCAACCCCAAAGGTCGACCAAAGGGGCGAAAGAACAAGATGCCCGCCCTCAACGAAGAGCGGTTGAAGGTCGTCATCATGGAAGAGGCCTACAGAACCATCAAGGTCAATGATGGCAATCGCCAGGTGTCTGTTCCCATGGCTCAGGCAATCGTGCGCTCACTTGCAATCAATGCAGCCAAAGGCAACACGCGTGCTCAGCGCCTGTTTGCAGAAATGCTTTCTGGCGCTGAAGCTTCCAACAAACGCCTTTATGATGAGTGGCTTGATACGGCGCTAACCTATAAAGTTGAATGGGAGAATGAACTAGAGCGCCGACGGATGCTCGGCATCGTTGCGCCCGAACCAGTTCCCCATCCAGATCATATCCACATCAATATGCGAACAGGTATGGTGGAAGTGCGTGGCCCAATGACCAAACATGAAAAGGCAATTTGGGACGATCTGGATAAGCGGCGAGCTGAGTATCAAAGTGAAATCGAACAACTGTTGCTGGATAAAGCCGACCCAGATTTTGCCGGGTCAATGTCCTTTGTTGATGATGAAATCGCACATTTTCGCAAGCTCGTCGCCATGATTGATCGAGCTTTTTTGAACTTGAAATGAATATTTGAATTGCTTCGCCATTATTGATGTAAGTTCAGGCCCTCCCTTCCGTTCCTTCGTCTATGACGAGAACCGACCAATCCTTAACTCACGGCAACAACTCTGTGCCATTGGTGCTGACAGGGAACAATATTGGCACTCTCACCCCGCACTGGTAGCGGGAGAGGTTGATGGAGAAATTCGCGTACCTCCGGCACGGTGCTTAAACTACAATATTTAAAAAACATAAGTGCCGTGCGGGGGTGCGTTGTTTTTGCAAACTATTCTGAGTGCGAATTCAAATTCCCAAGCAGGGTAATTCACCATGTGGATAACTTCCAAATGAGCTCAATAAGCCGCCCTCACATTAGTCTAGACTGAAGCATTGCAATGCACAGTTTTTTCCTAAGATAGCTTGACTTCCTGTCAGAAAGTGAATCCATTCTGGTTGAGCAACCAAAATATCACAACTGATTGGATTGCTGCGCTTTTGGGTAGGGGCATTGGGTGGATTCAGTACAATCACCGTGGATGGACACAGGTGCAGATGGTCGCACAGGTGTGGATGCGCGAAACGTAGCATCTGAGCACATCGTTCGCTTAGCTGTTGGAGAACATGCGTTGCCGTCAGCGACCGCTGCCAATCATTTGCAAATCCGCCATAGTGTGAAGGCAGACCGCGAGGGCGGGCGCGCGCTTTTGCGGCAGCATTATGCAAACAGCGTGTTCCGCGCGCAGCCTTTTGCCGATTGGAAGTTTGACGCGCAGTTTGATCATTCGGTGAAGCATCCGAAAAACACGCTTGGGCTGCTGGCAGAGCATCGCGGGCGCATTGTCGGCGCGGTGTGGGCTGTGTGCGATCAGTATGTCCTGTCTGATGACCCGCCTCTTGTGTCCGTTCAGCTAATAGCCTTCGAGCAGCAAGCCATTAACGGCATTGGCCGCACCAAGACATTCCTCGGCCTTATAAAAGCCATCCGCCAATGGACCACCGCCGTGAGCGCCAGCCACGCGCAATTCATGTCACGACGGGGACGAATTTGGAGGCGACGGATATGTTGCTGAAGGCGGCAGGGGCGCCATGTGCGGGAGGGAGTTATGTGGTGTAATTGGTTGCCAAACATCAAATATATAGAAATGGATACAGTGTAATGAAATACGAACAATTAGGCCAATTATTATCTATATTTGTGTTTGGGACGATGTTTTGCTTCATTTTTTACTCGTATTTACGGGATGTATTTTTCTACTGGAAGAATGGTTGGGACTGGTCGAAAGAACCGGAATTTAATAATATGTACAGTGGGGAAATAGAGCACGAAAGTACAAAAATTCGCGGAAAGTATAGAGTATTTTTAGGTTTTCCAGTCGCACTAGTTGTCGTTGGATACTTTATGTACCAATTAGTTTTAGGTAACTAAAAATGACTGACTTTTCTGGTTATAGTTTTTCGAACTCTGTAAATACAAACACTAAAAACTATGGTTATGGGAACATTACTTTCTCATATAGTGTAGAATCCGTCGGCCAAAACGCAGGAAAAACCACCGTGAGTGCGTCCAGTGGGGCATTTGGGGCTAAGACGAGTTATAATGCAAACACTGGCGATTATTCGGTAGCTGCTGGCGTGGCACCATCTATTTCAGCTGGTGGGGCGTTTTTTAGCTTTTTTGCTGGCGCTGGCTTTAATAACAATGGTCCAATAGCGCAATTTTCAGCAACTGCTTCAATTGGTAAGTCAGTAATGGGTTTTGAGATCCCGCCAAGCATGCGGGCTAACATGAGCATTTCCAAGACGTTTCAATCCGCTGAGTCTCCTCACACATTTGCAGATGCAAAAGCTGCAGAACGTGAAGATGTTTTTGGCTATTCTGGTGCAAAGTTGAATTTTGAGATTCCTTCTAGTTTAGACCCGACTGGAACATTTGCCCTTCAAGGTTTTAACAAAGCAGGTGCAGCGGTGTATGGGCCGAACTATTCTGCAGGTCGTGATCCAGTCACAAACCGTTCCTACGGCCTCGCCTCCCCTTCAGAGCATATCTCACCAGAAACACGCCGCGCCGCTGATTTAGCCAACGATCGGGCACAGCGCGCTTCCGACCCCTACGGCTCCAACGACGACCGGAATTTTGGCGGCGCGGACGAACCCGGATATCCCGGACGCGCAGACCGTGACCAGTCGGGCGTTGAGGGCAGAAGGGACTACTCCGGCCGTGGCGGCCAAGACTCGCCGTCTGAGGGGGCCTCGGGGCGCGGGTCCGGTGGCAGCGGTGGTGACCGCTCGCCAGCAAATGGCGGGCCAAGTCCTAGCCGCGGCGAAAATGGATATAACAGCCGTGGCCCCGGCGGTGCACCTGGCGGCATTGGTGATAATGGCGGTGGCAATTTTGGCAGCAGCCCCGGCACAGGTGGCAGCAAGAGTTCGTCGGGAAGCGGTACGGGCTCGGGATATAGCTCTGGCACGAATACCAGTGGTGGACCAAGCACTTCGCCGGGGCATTTAGGGGGCGGCGGCGGCAACTTTGGAACATCAAGAGACCGTACGCCAACAGACCGCACCGCCACCGAAGGGAGGCGGCCTGTGCTTCTCGACCTCGAAGGCAACGGCTTTGACATTGATGCGCTGTCGGCGTCCACTTTCTTTATCGATATGAACGGCGATGGCCACGGCACGCGCATGGCTTGGGCGGGGCGCGGCACGGGGGTTTTGGTTATTGATGCCGATGGCGATGGCAAGATTTCTCAAGAGAGAGAGTTTGCCTTCACCAAATGGGATGCGAATGCCTCAAGCGATTTGCAGGCCATACAAACCGTGTTCGATACCAACCACAATGGCAAGCTGGACGCGGGCGATGCGCGCTGGGGACAGTTCAAAGTATGGGTCGACGGTTCGCTCGTCTCGCTCGCCTCGCTTGGCATTTCCTCAATCGACCTGACGCCCACCGGCAGCGGACAAACTTTTGCTGACGGCTCGGCCATTACAGGCACTACCACCTATACGATGACGAATGGCACAACCCGCGCCGTCGGTGATGCAGTGCTTGCCGGGGAAGGCACGAGCTACACCGTGC
>JBGTAU010000050.1:0-3154 GCA_041749675.1 Rhizobiaceae bacterium
GCTTCATTTTGTTGAAACACATCACCGACTGCAAAGGAGCCTGCAAAATTCCCACTGTAAAAATCAGCTAGGAAATTGCGATGGCCGTGCGCTGAAAAATGCGGGATTGCGCCTGCATCTTCATCCGTTATTGCCCAGCCAATATCATCATGGCAGCGGATATACGTGCCCCATGTGGCATTGCGGAAATTTTTGGGAAAATGCGTTGCGAGCGTGCGCGTCATCAACCGGGTGTCTCGGCTGGCGAGCGATGACCAATATTGGACCATCAGATTGTTATGATAGGCAATGTTGGCCTCGCGGCCGGTGTGCGAGCCAGTGCCGAGATAGGGAACAAGATCGCGCGGCGAGACGATGGCTTCCGCCTTGTGGATGAGAGCAGGGGCCGCAATGCGGGTCGCTGCGCGCAGGGCTTGCAATAAATCATGCACTTCCGGTTGGTTCTGGCAATTCGTACCGAGCCGCTTCCACATGAATGCGACAGCATCCAGCCGCAGAATTTCCGCCCCCTTGTTGGCAAGGTTGAGCATGATATCGACGATTTCGAGGAAGACATAAGGGTTTGCCCAGTTCAAATCCCATTGGTGCTCGTTGAAAGTGGTCCAGACCCATTTGCCAAACTTAGGATAATGCGTGAAGTTTCCAGGCGCATGGGCAGGGAAGATTTCAACCAAAGTCTTTTCATACTGAGACGGCATGTCAGCCGTATCGAACATCCAATAATAGTCTTGGTATTTTTTATCGCCCGACTTGGCCTTTTCGGCCCATTCATGTTCTTTGGCAGTATGGTTCAAAACCAAGTCAACACAGGCGCTCATGCCGCGCTTGCGCATCGCTGTGGTGACATACTCAAAGTCGTCCATTGTCCCCAGTTTCGGATCAATCGAGCGATAGTCCATTACCGAATAGCCGCCATCGGAGTCGCCTGGACGCGGCTTTAAGCACGGCATGAAATGAATGTAATTGGCCCCAAGCTGATCGAGGTATTCTAGATGATTGAGTACGCCCTTTAGATCGCCCGCAAAACGGTCGATGTAGAAAACGTAGCCGACCATTTTCTCAGACAAGAACCAATCTGGATTAAGATCACGGGCTAAGTCTAAGTCTTTAAGCGCAGCAGGGCGGGCCGTCCATTGCTGCAACAGAAGCGTTTGCAAGTCGGCGCGAAAGTGCTCGAATTTTGGATGCAAGCCATAAAGCGACTTCAGCGGCGTCATCAAATCATCAAAGCTGCGCTGCCAGCGCAGGTCAAACACGCGCGTATCTGCATCACTTAGCGTCGCAGGGTTCAAATTTGAAACCGCTTTCGATTTATGTGCGGCTAAGGTCGACTTTGGTGCCATGATCGATAACTCTGAAATGGAATGTAATTATCGTTGGCTAAATCGGCAGGAATTTCAAGCTAAAAAAGCAAAAAGGCCCGCGCGAAGCGAGCCTTTCCAAAGTCCATAATACCAATAACGCTTAGCGCTTGGAGAACTGGAACGACCGACGGGCTTTTGCCTTGCCGTACTTCTTACGTTCAACAACACGGCTATCACGGGTCAAGAAGCCACCCTTCTTAAGAACCGAGCGCAAGGCTGGTTCGTAATAGGTGAGGGCCTTGGAAACGCCGTGGCGCACAGCACCAGCTTGACCGGAGAGACCACCGCCAACGACAGTGGCGATCACATCAAACTGGCCGGCGCGATTTGCAGCAACGATTGGCTGAAGCAACAGCATTTGCAAAACTGGACGGGCGAAATACTTGGCGTATTCTTTGCCGTTCACAATCATTTTGCCGGTGCCTGGCTTGACCCAAACGCGAGCAATCGCGTTCTTGCGCTTGCCGGTCGCATAAGCGCGGCCTTGCGCGTCAATCTTTTGAACATGAACTGGAGCCGCTTGCGTTGCAGGAACGACAGTGCCCAATTCTGCGAGTGAAGAAAGATCAGCCATATTTTAAGCCTTCTTGTTCTTGGTGCTGAGGGAAGCGAAGTCGATGGTGACTGGCGCTTGCGCTTCATGCGGATGAGTGTTGCCTGCATAAACCTTGAGGTTCTTCATCTGGCGACGACCAAGTGGACCGCGCGGAACCATGCGCTCAATGGCTTTTTCCATAACGCGCTCAGGAAAGCGACCGTCAAGAATTTGAGCCATCGTGCGTTCTTTGATGCCGCCGATGTAATTGGTGTGCCAGTAAAATTTCTTGTCTTCACGCTTCTTGCCGGTGAAAACAACCTTATCAGCATTGATGATGATAACGTTGTCGCCGTCATCAACATGCGGAGTGAATGTGGGCTTGTGTTTGCCGCGCAGACGGTTGGCTACAAAAGTGGCAAGACGACCAACGACAACACCTTCGGCGTCGATCAAGATCCACTTTTTAACAACGTCGGCTGGCTTTTGTGTAAAAGTCGCCATGAGTTTAAGTCCTTAAGTTCATCCGCGCATACGCACGGCGTTTTTTGTTGCTTATGTTGTGATTTTACAATCCCAACTGGTTTGCACCTGATTTTCAAGTTGCGGCTGTCGTTTAGCAAACACGCAGCCGTAAAGTCAATGGATTGAATTTGCAAAATGAAAAGAATAACATAATAAAATCAATATGTTAAATGTGTGGTAATATTATACCGCAATATATCTGACCTAAACGGCGTTCTTTTTGACCGGCGGCATCGAATAAGTTGCTGTTGCATGGGCAACCAACGCATCATCGTTGAGCGCGTGAATGGACGTTTCCGTAACCGCAGTAACCTTGCCGAGCCGCAAAATATGCGAACGCGCATAGAGCGAAGCAAAGTCTGGCTTGCGCAGGAAATTAATGTTCATATTGGCCGTCACCGTGCTGGTCGCACCCTCAACGTGAGCAAGGATGGCCAAATAGCCAGCGATATCGGCCAGAGCAAACATCGTCGGACCTGACACCGTGCCACCGTGTCGAAGATGGCTTTCCTGCGGGTTAAGTTGCAGCACAGCGCCAGAGGGAAACACCTCCGTAATCGCAAACGGCCCGCCTTCATGAAACGCTTGCGGAAATGTATCGCGCAAATGCATATCCAGCTGCGCCACAGTCATTTTAGGAACGAGATTTTGTACCATCATGGTTTTCCAGCTATAACGATGCGAACCCATGCCATGGGCACAATAGAAAAGGCAAATTGATTGATCATCC
>JBGTAU010000051.1:0-4170 GCA_041749675.1 Rhizobiaceae bacterium
CCAGAACAAACGAATATCATCGATGGCTTGTCTTGACCCATCAATAGCCGGCGTTCGTCTTCTTGCGATGTTGATACGTCGCAAATCACGCCATTGGAAGCGGTGACTGGTTTGCCATCAACAGAACTCAGACGCCATTTGTAGGACTCATACCCAAGCATGCGATTAGCCAGACGCAATGGTTCAATGGCTGTCGCAAATGCGATCATTGAAAAGTCTGGAATGAGAAAAAAAACGATGGATCGCTTAATGCCTGGTTTGTTGTTCATAAGTCGCTTTACCCTCGTTTTTGCAAGTCTTCTTGCTCGCTTTCGGGAATTTGGCTTGTCGCATCTAGACAAGGCATAATCGAAAATCAGGGCATGAACTGTGTGAAACTCCTTGTGTCATAAACATCTAGGCAAGAAAAGTGGTAATTTGACGATGTCGCAATATGAATTGCATAATAGTTATGACATAGTACGCGCTTAAGTTTGAAAGAATAGGAATGACCATGGAATTTTCGCGTGCAATCGCGATCGCCTGTTTCACAGGCGCAAAATGGCTGATGGTCGTTACGGGAACATTGTTCTTGGTTCTGGCGGCAGTGCAGCACTTGCGCGTTGAGCCCAATGCCCAGCCGCTGTTGACGATTGGGACAGGTATTGCTTGCTTGGTCCTTGCTTATTGGATGCACGTATTGGTCAAGCGCATTCAAAATATGAACGGACGCTAGTTGCGTTATTTTCCAAAAAAAATGGGCTGTCGTGAAAATGTGACGTGCTCGCGATAATCGGATTTGGATTCGTTCCCAATTCGTGACACCATACATTTCGGGGCGAAGTGCTGTTCAATCAACGGAGCGTTTCATGTCTATAAAATCAATCGCGAAAAGTATTTTACTTTCTTCCGTCCTTTCAATGGCGACGCTTGCGGGTGCCGCCCATGCCGAAACCGTTAAAATCACACTGCTGGGTGTTGGTGATATATACAAGTTTGACGGAGGCAAGGCCCGCGGTGGTGTGGCGCGACTGAATGCTGTTGCGCGCGCAGAAAAAGCGGCCAATCCAAATATACTCTACTTGTTTGATGGCGATATGTTTTCGCCGTCGCTGATGTCTGGTCTTGATAAGGGCGAGAACATGGTCAAACTCACGGGCATTGTCCCGTTTGACTTGGCCGTGCCTGGCAATCATGAATTTGATTTCGGGACTGAGCTTTTTGCTGAGCGTTTGAAAACTTCCAAATATCCTTGGGCGGCTATCAATCTGACGAAGGCCGATGGATCTGCGATTGAAGGGCTAGGCGGCGTAATGATGAAGGAAGTTGGCGGTGTGAAGCTGGCAATCATTCCGGTCGCGCAGGATACATCCCCGCAGGTTTCCACGACCGGAGATTGGAAGTTCGGACCGACTGCGGATACTGCTATTGCCGCTGCAAAGCAGGCGCGCAAGGATGGCGCGGAGATCATCGTCGGCCTCGTGCAAGCGCCGCATTCGGACGATCAAAAGATGCTCGCCTCCAAAGCTTTCGACGTGATCCTGTCAGGCGATGACCATGATCTTGTCGTGCAATACAATGGCATCACAGCCTATGTGGATACGTCAACGGACGCCAATTATCTCGTTCCGATTGATCTGAACGTCACTGTCGAAGAAAAAGACGGCAAGCGCAGCGTGAAATGGGAGCCGAATTTCCGGTTTATCGATACCGCATCCATAACACCAGACCCTGAAACGATGAAGGTCGTAGAGGATTATCAAAAGGAACTTGATAACGAACTCAACGTTGTCATTGGCAAAACCACCAACGGGCTAGACAGCCGCCGCAATGTGGTGCGCACTGGGGAAGCTGCGATGGGCAATTTGATCGCTGATGCCATGCGCGATGTGACTGGTGCAGACGTGGCACTGATGAATGGCGGCGGTATTCGTGCAGACAAAGAATATGCCGCTGGTTCCGACATCACCCGCAAGGATATTCTGACTGAACTGCCATTTGGTAATGTCACTGTACTGGTTGAAGTCACCGGCAAACAACTGCGTGAAGCGTTGGAAAATGGCGTTTCCAAGTTGGAAGATGGAGCAGGGCGCTTTGCGCAAGTCTCGGGCATGAAGGTAGAAGTTGATGCCACTAAACCTGCGGGCTCGCGCATAGCGATGGCTATGGTCGGAGACAAGGCAATCGATGACGCCGCGATGTATAAGCTGGCCACCAATGACTTTCTGCTCGGCGGAGGTGACGGTTTCACTTCACTCACCGGCGGCAAAGTACTCGTGGATGCGCGTGGCGGGAAACTCGTGGCCAATGATGTGATGGTTTACGTGAAGAAGCTTGGCACAGTGGATGCGAAGGTTGAAGGACGTATCACGATTAAACAGTGATTGTTCAACTTTGCTAACTTTCACCCGAATGGGTGATCGCGCATATAATGTGACTGATGTAGGTTTGAGATGAACGCGGGATGAAACCCGCGTTCAGCGCCGGTCAATGCGATATGTCATAGCTTGGCTTTGCAAAACCAAATTAGGGAACATCTTTATGAACAAGCTCATTGCATCCACCCTTGCCGCAGCTCTTACAATCGCGCTCGCCGCGCCTGCCATGGCTTCGGCCTTTTGGCCAGGCACAATTATCAACATTGCCCCCACGGATACGCTCAAAATCCGCAAATGGCCGTCTGCCTCCTCGCAGATTATCGATGCCTATGCGGTGAATGCGAACATATCTATGACGGGCCGTTGCAAGAATATCATCACGAATGCCTCGTTCCGTGTGGATGCCGGCGGTTCTGCCAACTGGAAATATTCGAAGATGAAGAAGTCGAATGTTTGGTGTCAGGTCATGACAGATGATGCACAGCTTGGCTGGGCGCGGGGGCGGTTTATTCGGCCGGAGTGAGGCCGATTAAAACCGCGTAATCACGCTAATTCCCACCGCATCAAACTTATCCATTGCCATCAGCGCGGCAGGTGCTTCATCCAGCGAGATGTGCCTGCCGATCAGCTTTTGGGGCGCAAGTTTACCTGCAGCAATCATTGCCAGCATCATATCATAGCGATGCGCCTGCATGCCGTGTGTGCCGAGTACTTGTAGCTCGTGCGCGATCACTTTGGACATTGGGATTTTCGGGCTCGCATGTTCACCGGTCATCAGTCCCGCCTGAACATGGCGGCCACGACGGCGCAAGCACGCGATGGAGTTGAAGCAGGTGATGGGCGAGCCGAGCGCATCCATCGAAACATGTGCGCCACCCTTGGTAATTTCGCGGATTGCTTCGACAACGTCCGGCGTATTGCGGGCATTGATGGTGGCGACGGCTCCGATGGTTTTGGCAAAAGCGAGTTTGTCATCACTCAGATCAATGGCAATCGGAAACGCACCGCAAGCAGCGGCGATCATGATTGCCGAGAGGCCAACACCACCGGAACCATGCACTGCCACCCATTCGCCGGGTTGGACTTTCGCGACATCGACTATGCCGCGAAACGCAGTGGCGAAGCGGCAGCCGAGCGAGGCTGCGGTGATGAAGTCCATGCTTTCGGGCAGATGAATGAGATTGGTATCGGCAAAGTCCACCGCGACATATTCGGCGAACGAGCCCCAAGCGGTGAACCCCGGTTGGAACTGGTTTTCGCAAACTTGATGGTTGCCCGTATTACACTCAGGACAATGTCCGCAGCCGCCGACAAACGGCACAGTGACACGATCCCCTTCGCGGAAACGCGAGACGGATTTTCCGGTGGCGATAATGGTTCCGGCTAATTCATGGCCGGGCACATGGGGTAGATGAATGTCAGAATCATGACCCATCCAGCCGTGATAGTCCGACCGGCACAGACCCGTGGCCTCTACCTTGATGACCACACCACTGTTTGCTGGTGTCGGGTCGGGTAGAGAAATAACGACTGGAGGCTTGCGGAATTGGTCGTAGTAAACTGCGCGCATTTAGCGATTACCACGTCTTCCACCCCGTCGCCCTGACGACCCATCGGCCGACAATTCCAGCACCTTGCGCTCTGGCAACTTCACTGCATCTGCCAAGTTCGGAAACGCATCGACTTTATTGGGCATTGCCATCGCATGGACAAACAATTGCTGGAAATGCGGTTCGAGTGCGGTTTCGATTTTCTCGACTTTGGCGACGGTGGCTTCAATTTCGCGGCGGTGGGTGCGGTTGAGGAGGGCCAT
>JBGTAU010000052.1:0-4375 GCA_041749675.1 Rhizobiaceae bacterium
CGGGTGTTGACGCCCAACACATTTTCCGGCGCAACCTCAAGGCTCACAACGTTTTTGCCGCGCGCTCGTGCAATCGCAACAATATCTGTGAGGTAAAATTCACCCTTGGCATTTCTATTGTCGATTTCATCAAGCATCGCCAGCGCATCGCGCCCGGCAATCGCCATCAAGCCGCCATTGCAAAAGCCAATTTTCTTTTGCGAGTCAGTGGCTTCTTTTTCTTCGACAATTGCAACCAGCTGTCCGTCTTCTTCGACGAGCCGTCCATAGCCAGTCGGGTTTTCTGGTCGAAACCCCATCACGACAACGTCTGCGCCATCCGCCAGTTTCGCCCGCGCACTTGCTAGCGCAGCAGTGTCAATCAGCGGCGTATCGCCAAACATGACGATGAGATCATCATAGCCCCGGGAGATAGCTTCACGCGCCGCCAAAACTGCATCGGCTGTGCCGAGGCGTTCGCTTTGTAAATGTACGGAAACTTGCGCTGCAAATGGAGTTGCTGCTTTGGCAACTTTTTCTGCTTCGCGCCCAACCACGAGCGCAACATCAGAAACGCCCGCAGCATGTGCCGCCCGCACAACATGGGCGACCATCGCCAACCCGCCGACAGGGTGCAAAACCTTTGGCAAACTGGATTTCATCCGCGTGCCTTCACCGGCCGCCAAAATAATCGCAAGGCAAGAACGTTCGCGCATAAATACCCCCAACCCCAAATGAAACACGGCAATACTGCCATGATTCGAGTTTGTTTAAGGCAAAGCCGTAAAGAGAGCGATAAATCTAGCCCACAGATTGCAAAATAGGGAACGTTTCCAACAGCCAAAATGCGATTTTCTGCATTCCGCCGGTCAAAAATAGCAGGCCCGACACCACCAATAGGCCACCGATGACTTTTTCGACCATGCCCATATTGGTTCTAAACCGCGTCGCGAACGCCATAAACCGGCTTGAAAACAGCGCAGCCAACATAAAAGGGATGCCAAGGCCTGCCGAATAAACCGCCAAAAGAGCAGCGCCTTGCAGCACCGTGTCTTGACCACCCGCAAGCGTTAAAATCGGCCCTAAAACTGGACCAATACAAGGTGTCCAACCGAACGCGAATGCCAGACCCATTACATATGCAGACAGTGGACTGCGGGCCACGCCTTCCGGATTAAGCCGTGCTTCGCGACTAAACAGGCCAATCTTAAACACGCCAAGAAAATTGAGGCCCATAATGATGATCACAACACCAGCGAGCTTTGCCAGTACATCTTGCCAAGCGCGCAGGAATTGACCGATGCCCGTAGCGCCTGCTCCGAGCAAAATAAACACAGTCGAAAAGCCAAGAACAAACGCCAGCGACGTCCAAATCAAAGCCCGCCGATCCGATTGCGCAGCCTTGTCTTGATCAGCGAACTGCTCGAAACTGACGCCAGCCATATAACAAAGATAAGGCGGTACCAACGGCAGCACGCAGGGCGAAAGAAACGACAAAGCACCGGCCGCAAATGCGCTCAAATAAGAAACATCAATTGCCATATCTGCTCCATCTCATTGCCGCGTGTCTAACCCGCCGCCGCGTATTTGCAAGTCAATCCGTTGTGACATTGCTGTGAACCGTGTTTGCCAGTCGCAGATTTTGCGTTAAAGCATGGCCCTCAAACATACTTCGACCAAGGTAAACCAATGACCATCACCGGCTTCCTCACCTATAGCTTAGCGCTCTTCGTTGCCGCTGCTGTGCCCGGTCCCGGTATCGTCGCTTTGGTCGCCCGCGCGCTCGGTTCCGGTTTTCGCCCAACCGTACCGATGGCGCTCGGCTTAATACTTGGCGATCTAACCTATTTAACAGCCGCAGTCCTTGGCCTTGCCTTCATTGCGCAAACATTTGGTATGCTGTTTTTGGCGTTCAAATATGCAGGTGCCGCCTATCTTGGCTACCTCGCCTATAAATTCTGGACCAGCGGCGTCGGCATTGAAAAAATCGAAGCCCAAAAAGCCGACAGCGCCTTTGCCTCATTCTTATCTGGACTACTTGTCACCCTTGGCAACCCAAAAGTCATGGTGTTCTACTTAGCCATATTGCCGGCGATTGTTGATCTATCAACGGTAACACTCAATGACTATGTTATCCTTGTTTTGCTCACAGCCTTCGTACTGCTCGCCGTCCTGCTCCCCTATTTGGCGCTTGCCACTCGTACCCGCACATTACTGCAATCGCCAAATGCCTTACAGCGAATGAGTCGTATCGCGGCTACTTTTCTTGGCGGTGCCGCACTCGCCATTGCAGTCCGCGCTTGAAGCAAACTATTCCCCAAATGGGCTAATCGCCGAAATCAGATTTCAACAAGAATCGTCTTGACCTGCATTAAAGCCTCGATTTTTTCATTTCCCACGTTAATCTAGCGATTAACAATGGGAGACTGATCATGAGCGATAAGAAACCAGGCCGCGGCCGCATCTATAACTCCATCACTGAAACCATCGGTGACACACCACTGGTGCGCCTTGATAAATTTGCCAAAGAAAAGGGCGTCGTTGCCAATATTGTCGGGAAGTTAGAGTTTTTTAATCCGATCGCGTCGGTCAAGGATCGTATCGGCGTTGCGATGATTGAAACCTTGGAAGCCCAAGGCAAAATCAAGCCAGGCATAAACACGCTCGTCGAGCCGACATCTGGCAACACCGGCATCGCACTTGCTTTCGCTGCTGCGGCCAAAGGCTATCGCCTGATCCTAACAATGCCCGAAACCATGTCCGTTGAGCGCCGCAAAATGCTCAAACTGCTTGGTGCTGAATTGGTGCTTACCGAAGGCGCCAAAGGCATGAAGGGCGCGATTGCCCGCGCCAACGAGTTGGCGGCGGAAATTGACGGTGCAGTCATTCCCCAACAATTTGAAAACCCAGCCAATCCTGAAATCCATCGCCGCACCACTGCCGAAGAAATTTGGAACGACACCAACGGCAATGTTGATTTCTTCGTCTCAGGCATCGGCACCGGCGGTACCATCACCGGCGTTGGCCAAGTCTTGAAAGCGCGCAATGCCAACCTCAAGGTCATTGCCGTCGAACCAGAAGCATCACCCGTACTCTCTGGCGGCGCACCCGGCCCGCATAAAATTCAAGGCATCGGCGCAGGTTTCGCGCCCGCCATTTTGGATACCAAAATATACGACGAAGTGGTCCAAGTTTCAAACGAAGACGCTTTTGCGAACGCTCGGTTGGTCGCACGTCTTGAAGGCGTTCCAGTCGGCATTTCATCGGGAGCCGCACTGACAGCCGCCGTCGCAATAGGATCACGTCCTGAAAACAAAGGCAAAACCATCGTAGTCATAATTCCATCATTTGCGGAACGTTATCTCTCAACCGCTTTGTTTGACGGATTGGATGACTGACGTTTGAAGATATTATCCGTCAATATTGGTGCATCTCAACGGTTGGCCCAAAAGACACCGCGCTCAAAAACCGCAGCGCTCACAGGCATCTATAAAGCGCCCGTGAGCGGCAGCGTTCACTTTGGAAAAATGGGCGTTAGTGGTGATGTTATCATCGATAAAAAGCATCATGGCGGCGTAGACCAAGCGGTTTATCTGTATTCAATCGAAGATTATGACTGGTGGTCACATCAACTAAGCAAACCAGTAGACGCGGGCCTTTTTGGTGAAAACCTCACAGTATCGGGCATTGAAAGTGCCAAAGTGTGCGTCGGAGATCGTCTGAAAATCAACGATGTCATATTGGAAGTTACCTCACCACGCATCCCATGCAGCACGTTAAGTGCCCGAATGGCAGACACAAAATTTGCAAAAAAATTCATGGACGCTGGACGCCCCGGAATTTACTGCCGCGTGTTAAAAGAAGGCACTATTAAGGCTGGCGATGATATTGGTTTTGAAAAATACACCGGCGAACACATCACACTTCTGGAAATGTTCCATGGCTACCCGTTTAAGAACACCGCAGAAATGGACCGTCAACGCTACTTAAGCGCACCAGCACATTGGAAAGTCCAAGCGTATTTCAAAGGTGAGCGAGACAAGCCGTAAATTAGCGACGGCGCGCGCATGCAGGCCCTGGCCCACGCATATAATGACACTCTGGCCGATAGCTTGGCATCAAAAACTCACGCACGGTTACAACGGCTTTACGCAACTGAACAATCATAATCCCTGTCCTACAAAATCGGATGTCCCTTCCGAATGTGTGACAGTATAGATATAAATCGTGAATATCCGGTGAACGGATTGTTAAGAGCCCAGCCGAAAATTCGCTTTATCGAGCCAACTTAAGTGATTTTTGAGAACCGGAGCGCAGTGTACTTATGGGGTCCCCGCCAGCGGCTTGCCGCTTAAGGGTGGGGCAAAAAGTACATGAGCACCGGAAGCGCAGAAAA
>JBGTAU010000053.1:0-13218 GCA_041749675.1 Rhizobiaceae bacterium
CGCGGCCGGGATCAACGCGCGGATAATCAAATGGCTCCATCGGGATTTGAAGCAAAATTTCGTGCCCCTTGCGCCGCGCAGACTGCGCCCAGCGAGACAGTGAATTTCCTTGCGGGGCAAAGCCGAGCGTGACTTCTGGGGGCAATGTGTCAATTGCCGTTTGTGTTGTGGTTTGCGATACGCCCATGCCGCCTATCACAATGGCCACGCGCGCGCCGCGCTTGCCGGACCAAGGCCGCGCGTAAACATCGAGTGGTCGGCGTCCATCTTTTGCGCGTACAGGCAGACGCCCTTGAGGCGTGTCTTCAATCAAATCAGGTTCAGGGATATGCGCAACAGCCAACGCTTGGGTAATGTTGTTTGGGTCACTGATGCGAATGCCCGGTGTTGCAGCTTCATCAGGCGTTACTTTTATGATTTTAGCGCCGCCCGGCTGAATTTCAGGCGACTTTTGTTCATCCGCTGTTTGAGCCAAAGCGAGCTCTGCCGCTTTTGCTTCTTCCTCAGCGCTCAGCTTAGGTTTTTCAGCCGGCTGATCTGTTGGTGTTTGAGCCACGACGATCTGCGGTTCTGATGGGTTTGAAAACGGTGTGTCTTGAAATGCAATGGCCGCTGAAAGTCCTACTGCAAGCACGGCAGCGCCCAGTGCCGCCAGTTGTCCGGTGCTAAGCCTTGGCTGCGGTGCAGGGCGAATATCTTTGCCGAGCGGCTTTTCTAAATCATTGCTCAAATATTCAAACCTCGAATCACAAAAAGGGCCGCAACGGATATACCACAGCGGCCCAAAAAATTTGCGATCCGTTTGGCAAGCCGCTTAGTTTGGTTGCACTTTTGATGGATCTGGCGGGAAAGCAGCGTCTTTAACTTCACCGCGCAGCAATTTCAGCGCCGCCGCCAACTGTAAATCATCCTTTGGATCGGCCGGTACATAGGCGCTAGAGCCCGAGCCTTCGGTATCTTCCTGCTTGCCTTTGATGTGGCCTTTAAGTTTTGACTCAGCGGCCTTCACATCCACGTCTTTGAATTCTTCTGGCAATGGTTGTTCGGTTTTGATGTCCGGTACAATGCCCTTGCCTTGAATGCTTTTGCCAGACGGCGTGTAGTAAAGCGCTGTTGTCAGGCGAAGCGATCCTTCAATCTCGCCTAGCGGGATGATGGTTTGCACAGAGCCCTTGCCGAACGACGTGGTGCCCAAAATGGTCGCCCGCTTATGATCTTGAAGTGCGCCAGCGACAATTTCAGACGCCGATGCTGAACCGCCATTCACGATAACGATCAGTGGCTTGCCGTCAATCTCGTCGCCTTTTTCTGCATCAAAACGCGTGATGTTTTGTGGATCGCGGCCGCGGGTTGAAACCACTTCGCCGCGCTCAAGGAATGCGTCAGACACGTTGACTGCTTGATCGAGCAAGCCGCCTGGATTGTTGCGCAGGTCCAGAATAAAACCCTTGAGCTTGTCAGCAGGAATCTCTGATTCGAGTTTTTTGATTGCCACATCGAGATCGTCTATGGTTTGCTCGGTGAAGGAGTTGATTTTCATGTAGCCGACGTCGCCTTCAACGCGGAACTTAACGGCCTTGACCTTGATCACGTCGCGTACAATTTTGAATTCAAGTGGCTTGGCATTGTCTTTGCGAATGATCGTCAGATTGATCGGCTCGTTGACCTTGCCGCGCATTTTATCAACGGCTTCTTCCAGTGTCAGGCCGCGCACTTCTGTGCCATCAATTTTGGCGATGAAGTCACCCGATAACAGACCAGCTTTCGCAGCCGGTGTGTCATCAATCGGCGCAATGACTTTGACCAGTTCGTCTTCCATGGTCACTTCAATGCCCAGACCGCCAAACTCTCCACTGGTCTGCACCTTCATGTCGGCTGTGCCTTCGGGGTCCATGTAAGACGAATGTGGATCGAGCGACGACAGCATGCCATTGATGGCACTTTTCACCAGATCTTTTTCGACAGGAACGGTCACATACTGTCTGCGCACACGTTCAAACACATCACCGAAGATCGACAATTGCTTGTACGTATCATTGTTGGCGGCAACGGCAGAAATGCCGCTGGTTTGCGATAACAAAGTCATTGCCGTCGCACCCATAAGTGCGCCAACCAAAAGAAGCGAGATCCTACGTAGCATTTCCTGTCTTTCCCTTTGGTTCGCCTGCCCACCATGGGGCAGAATCAACCGGTTGTCCGTCTTGCCGCAATTCGATGTAGAGTTCTGGCATGTCCGTCAAGACATTGCCTGCCGATTGCGGCTTTTCTCCCATCACGCCTATTGGCTCACCAGATAAAACAAACTGGCCTACAGATACCACACTTTTGTCCATCCCGCCCATGACCAAATGATAGCCATGACCGGCATCTAAGATCAAGAGTTGGTGATAGCTTCTAAACGGTCCTGCATAAAGTATAGTTGCATCCACTGGCGTCAAGACGACACCGGCGGGGTTTGACGCAATTGTGATACCTGCTGTTGTTCCACCAAACCCATCGTCCGCTCCAAAGCCGAGCACTGTTTTGCCAGCGACTGGTAGCGAGAGAGCGCCTTTCAATGAAGCCAGGCTGACGCCGGGCTTGAGTTTGGCTTCGTTGGGATCGGCATTTTCGGCCTTCTCGCGCTCCAGTGCAATGCGCTTTTCCTCATCGCGGCGTTGGCGCTCTGCTGTGTTTTCTTGCGTGGCGAGGTCTTTTTGTAGTTTTCCAATAAGGTCCTGCAGCGACGTGGCTTGGTTGGCGAGTGCTGCATATCGCTCGCTCTCAGATTTGAGTTGTGCTTCAGTTTGTGAGCGCAGAGCCTGCTTCTGGGCAATCAGGGCGTCCAACCGGTGGCGCTCTTCCGACTGATTTTTAAGGACATTGAGCAGTGCACTGCGCTCATTGGCAATCGATGTTGTGATGCGTTTGAGTGCGTCTAAGTCAGCCACTAATGCCTCAGTCTCTTGGCGCAATTCCGGCACAACAGCGCCGAGCAAAATCGCGCTGCGGATTGACGAAAGGGCATCATCGGGTTTCACCAATATGGCTGGCGGCGGGTTTAGCCCCATGCGCTGCAAAGCTGCCAACACTTCAGCCAAGACACTCCGCCGCGCTTTCAATGACCCTTGGATGGTTTGCTCTTCTTCACGCTGCCCGGCAAGGCGCTCTTCAATGTCAGCAATATCGCCCGCCAATTTCTTGGCGGTTTTTGCCGATTGTATGAGCGCTGCGGTAACAGAGTTTTCATCCTTTTTAAGCGCCGCAATCGAAGCATCCAATTCGGCGATCTTATCTTGCGACAATTGGGCATCGTTTTTTAGTTGATCAAGTTCGCTGGATTTTTTGCCAATTTCATTGGCTGTCGGGGAAGAGGCTTGATCTTGCGCGTGAACGCTTTGCATTGGTGAGAGCGCAGCGATCGCAATCAAAGCAAGTATAGCCGCACCAAGCCGAAGGCTCGGATGCTTCGGTAGGAATGCGAATGCAGAAGACTCAGCCATTGTATTCCTTGAGGTCATGCGGGCAATTCCAGCATAGCTCATGATTATCAGTGATTTGCTTTGTACATCTTGGTGCCAACTATGGCAAACACAAGACGGCTTTACTGCCGATGATAGGGATGTCCTGACAAGATCGTTCCAGCGCGATAGAGTTGCTCGCACACGGCAACCCGTACCAGTTGATGCGGCATGGTCATGGCACCAAAGGAGACGATACGGTCGGCTTTTTCGCGGATGCTTTCATGAAGGCCATCCGCGCCGCCGATTAAAAAACACAGTGTTTTTGCGCCCTCATCGCGCCATTTGCCAATGAGGTTTGCAAATTCTTCACTGGAGATGGCTTTGCCGCGCTCGTCAAAGGCGATGATGCGCGAAGGCGTGTCGTTGTCTGGACGCAGTGCTTTGGCTTCCTCGCGCTTGCGCGTTTCCGCATCGCGCGCCTTACTTTCGTTGGTTTGCGCGATGCCGCGAAATTCTAAGCCAAGCGTGGGCGCAATTTTGGTAAACCGATCAGCATAACGATCCACAAGCTCGCGCTCTGGACCGCTTTTCATGTGCCCGATAACGTTAAGCGAAATACGCACGGATTAATGCTTGGTTGGATCGAGATCCGGTGTCTGCCACATCTTTTCAAGATTGTAGAAAGAGCGCACTTCAGGGCGGAAAATGTGCACGATAACATCGTCTGCATCCACCAAAACCCAGTCAGCAGAGGGCATGCCTTCCACGCGCACTTTGCCGTAGCCGGCATCTTTCAATGCGCTCATCAAATGGTCAGCAATCGCACCGACATGACGGTTCGAACGCCCAGAGGCGATGACCATGTAGTCGGCAAGCGCAGATTTGCCTTCGATGTTGATGGAAACCATTTCCTCGGCTTTGGAGTCATCAAGACTGGCGAGGACGATATCGATCACGGATTTGGCGGCAAGTTTACCGCTTATCTCGTTTTGGGTTGGCGCAGAGGCCTTCCGGGTGGCTGCAGTGACCAGAGTTTTGCCTTTCAAGGACAAGAGTTATGTTCTTAGAAGTGACTATGAGGCAAAATCGCGACAAATTCAAGACAAAGAGTTAAAGGCGATATCATGCCTTATCCAAAGGCATCGGTGCGCTAGTACCATGCGGCGCGATGTTTGCTGGCCTATGGGGTGATTGCACGCCGGTTTTCATCATGCGCCATCCAATAAATGCAGCAAGGCTTAGCGATATAGTGATAGCCAGTGGAAAATAAGCAATTGTCCCAAAGCGTGTTGTGAGCAGTGTTGCTATGGCAGGTATGGCAAAACCAGAGATAGACCAGGCAAAAAGCATGGTGCTGGAAAGTTCAACCAGCTGTTCCTTTTCGGCTTTGTCGCCCGCATAGGCGTTGCCAATCGAGTAAACGGATTCGGTCGCACCATCCCAAATAACGAAAAAGACGGCGAGCCAAATTAGCGCCGCACCGTCAAACAATCCGCAAACCGCTCCAGCCGCTGATGCAATTAATGCGCAGCCTGCCGGTACAAAACGTCGGTCTGTTCGGTCAGATATCCACCCCGCAGGCAGTTGGATCAACAGCGTGCCAATCGGCATGGCAAACATCAGTAGCGCTACCTCATCCTTGCTGTAGCCGGATGCGCTCAAATGAATGGGTGTATAGCCGCCTGCCAGCATCGACATGCCGCCAACGGCCAGCATCGAGACAATGCCAACCGGCGAAATCGCCCACGCGCGTTTGAAGGAAATCGTGCTGATGCCGGGCGGCTCTGGGATGGGCAATCGCGTCAATCCGATTGGCAGAACTGACAATGTTGCCAGCACTATTGCAGCCAAGGGCGCGGTGTTGCCAGTAATATCAAGCCCTGTTAGGATCAGCGAGCCGGTGCCGAGGCCCATGATATAACCGATATAAAACACCGCCATTACGCGCCCGCGCACATGGTTCTCGACGACGTCATTCAGCCAACTTTGCGAAATGATAAACAGTGCGGCAATCGCAAAGCCGTAGCCGAGGCGCGAAGCCAACCACAGTTCCGGTTGCACAATGAGTGCGGTTACGGCATTGGATAAAATGATCAGAGCGGTAAATACCATATAAGCCCGCGCATGGCCCACGCGGCGCACGATTTGGTTGGTAAACAAGCACCCCGCCATCGACCCGAGCGACATTCCCGATAAAATTGACCCCGCCCAAGCTGGATCAAAGCCGCCTGTGGATAGTCGGATGGGGATGTAGGAAAACATCAGGCCATTGCCGATTGAGACCAGCGCCATTGATAAGATTATCGATGCGGTGGCAAGCGGTGAAGCGATGACCGCAGAATCAGAGGTTTGTTTGTTCATCGTTTAATCTCTCACGAAGACAAGGCCGCTGCTCCGATAAAAGCGACTTGAAGCAGTCGCTACTTTGCCGCCGCGTTCTTTCGAATAGCCGTTGATGACAGGCTTGATCTTGGCCCATGAATAAACGTCCAAGCGGGCGCTGGCCGCCGTGCCAGCGCTTGCGCGTCGTCTTCATCGATGCGGGCGTAATCAAAAGTCTTGGCAAATTTGGAAGATAAAAACGCCAGCGTTGAGCCGGGCCGATCGATGACCGCAATCGGAAATGTCTTTGCGATCTCTTCCCAGCGTTGCCATTTATGAAAATTCTTCAAATTGTCTGCACCCATTAGCCAGACAAAATCGACGTCAGCATTGCGGGCTTTCACGATGTCCAGCGTATCAGCGGTAAAACGCACGTTGTGCGCTGCTTCAAATGCGGTCACTTTGATGCGCGGATCTTCGGTCATGGCTTCACACGCTGCCAGCCGGTCTTTCAGTGGTGCTAATTCGCGCACATCTTTCAGTGGGTTTCCAGGCGTTACGATCCACCAGATTTGGTCTAGCTCCAAACGCCGCAAGGCGATTTCAGCTAAGAGCACATGGCCCGCATGTGGTGGATTGAACGAGCCGCCGAAAAGACCAATCGCCATGCCCGCCTCCACGTGAGGCATTTTCAAATAGTGACTTTCAATGCCGTCAAGCATCAGGGTCGTGTCTGGCCGGAACCGCGCACGCGGTATTTGAAAGACGTGAGTTGTTCAACGCCCACCGGCCCGCGTGCGTGCATGCGGCCTGTGGCAATGCCAATTTCGCCGCCCATGCCAAATTCGCCGCCGTCGGCAAATTGGGTCGAGGCATTGTGCACCAAGATTGCCGAGTCAATTTCGTTGAAGAAGCGCTCAACAACCGCATCATCATGGGCAATCACGGCCTCAGTATGGTGCGACGAATACTGGTTGATGTGGGCAATCGCTTCGCCAACGCCATCGACCAGTTTGGCGGCGATGATTTTGTCGAGAAACTCATGGCCGAAATCATCCGGATTGGCTTTAATCGTTCCTTTGATCTTGTGCAGTTCGCCGTCTGCTCGCACTTCGCAGCCGGCTTTGAGCAAATCGTCGATCATCGGCGCGCCGTGCTTGGTGTAAAAGCGCCAATCGATCAGCAAACATTCCGCCGATCCACATACACCGGTTCGGCGCATTTTGGCGTTCTTCACAATTGCGCGTGCCATCTCTAAGTCAGCGGAGCCATCGACGTAGACATGGCAAATGCCTTCCAGATGCGCGAAGACTGGCACACGCGCATCTTGTTGCACGCGCGCGACCAAGCTCTTGCCGCCGCGCGGAACGATCACATCGAGATTGCCGCCAAGACCTTTGAGCATTTCGCCCACCGCCGCACGGTCCGTCACGGGCACGCGCTGAATGGCGTCCTCTGGCAGGCCTGCGGATTTCAATCCTTCCACCATGCAGGCATGGATCGCCTCAGACGAATAGGCGGAGTCTGATCCGCCACGCAAAATCACAGGGTTCCCTGCCTTCAGGCAAAGCGCACCAGCGTCCGCGGTCACGTTCGGGCGGCTCTCATAGATCACGCCAATCACACCCAGCGGCGTGCGCACCCGCTCGATGTGCAGCCCGTTTGGTCGGTCCCATTCAGCGATAATTTCGCCCACTGGATCTTTCAAATCTGCAATCTCGCGCAGCGAGCCTGCAATGGCGCGAATGCGCGTTTCATCCAGCTTGAGCCGATCAAGAATAGCTGGCGTCAGCCCCGCCTCTTCGCCGTTCATCATATCAACCGCGTTGGCATTCAATATATTTTGCATGTTGGACATCAGCGCCTGCGCCATGCCATTCAGCGCCGCGTACTTGCGCTCGGCGCTCGCCAGTGCCAACGGTGCAGCCGCGGCGCGAGCTCGCTTGCCAATGTCGAGCATTATGGCTTCAATATTGTCAGATGAATATAAATTTTTGTTATTCATTGACTGCGTCCAAATACCAACATTAAAACATACCAAAAATCATCGAAAGATAGATAAAGACCATAAAAATAAATAAAAGCTACAATGATAAAAATAATATTTGGGATTGCTATGTATGAGCCAAAATAAACTCTAACCTTCTTTTTTGCAGAAATTGGATTAAACTTCTTTCTTTCTTTATTCTGAATTCGAGAAATAAATCTCGTCATTGCTGCTAAATTTACATTATATGGGCGATAAGCATAAATACCAAGCAATGCAATCATAATAAAAGCTAAATATAAAATTGATATAGAAAAAATAGATGCCCTTAGAAATTGAGGTTCCGGAAGTGTAATTGCTAAACCTAGCAATGACGATTCTTTTCCATCAACGTGAAATTTATTTAGGTAAATTGATAAAATTGAAAAAAGAGTTGCATTTTTTGAATATTTCATAGCCGCCTCATCTGCGGCAAGCCCTCTCTCAAAATCTCTTTTTGGTTTATTATACATCACATCAGTCCAGTTTTGTAGAAACCACCAAATCGTCCCGGTGGATCATAGCGGCTCTGGCTTCATAACCCAAGATTATTGGGATGTCCGATGATTTTTTGCCGGCAATCATCAGCGCATCTGATGAATCATAAGCGATCAACCCGCGCGCGGCTTCGCGCCCATCGGGGCCTAGAACGGCCACCGTATCGCCGCGCTCAAATTTGCCCGACACGTGGCGCACACCGGCGGCGAGCAACGACTTGCCTGAATTCAGCGCGGTCAAAGCGCCAGCATCAATTGTCAGCCGACCCGCTGGTTCTAGATTACCGGCAATCCATGTTTTCCATGCACTCACAGGTGTCAGCGATGGTTGGAACAACGTCGCCCGTTCCCCGCGATCAATGGCTGATAGCGGGTTCATCCGCGTGCCAGACGTGATGATCATCGCGGTGCCTGCGCTGGTCGCGATCTTGCCTGCATCCAGTTTGGTTTTCATGCCACCGCGCGAAATTTCCGATGCCGCCACACCCGCCATCGCCTCAATCGCAGGCGTTATTTTTTCGACGATGGGCAGAAAGTCCGCCTGCGGATCAAGGTGCGGCGGCGCCGTGTAAAGTCCGTCAATATCCGATAGCAAAATCAGCAAATCTGCGCCCATCATAGTCGCGACACGCGCGGCAAGTCGGTCATTGTCACCATAGCGAATTTCACTCGTCGCCACTGTGTCGTTTTCGTTGATGACCGGCACTGCTTTCAGTCGCAGCAACGTGTCGACGGTGGCGCGGGCGTTGAGATAACGACGGCGCTCTTCGGTGTCGCCAAGGGTCAGCAAAATTTGCGCCGTGGTGATGCCGCGCGGACCCAGCACATCGGCGTAGGCTTTGGCGAGTTCAATTTGTCCGACGGCCGCCGAGGCTTGACTTTCTTCAAGTTTCAACGCGCCTTTGGGCAGCTTGAGCAACGTACGCCCCAGTGCAATCGCACCAGAGGATACCAGCAGAACTTCCGTACCACCTGCCGCCAGTGCCGCCACATCCGCGCCGAGACTTTCCAGCCAGTCGCGCTTCAAACCTTTGCTGCGATCCACCAGCAAAGCCGATCCGATTTTAACAACGATGCGTTTGAAGGAGTTTAGATGCGGTAGGCTCATTGCAGTTAATCCTGCCAGCGCGGGTCCGGCACGTCCGGTGTTTCTTCAGCCTTGGACAGATATATTTCCATGGCCAATTTCCGCTGTGCAATGTCCAAGCCTTCGCGGCTCACGCCAGAAATGGCAATCGGTGTTTTTCGTGCGGCCTTTTTCAACGCCGCGAGCTTTTCGAGTTTGGTTTCTTCGTCCACCGTATCAATTTGGCTGAGCGCGACAATCTCAGGCTTATCGGTTAAACCAGCATCATACAGTTTCAGCTCTTTGCGCACGGTCTTATAGGCTTTCGCAACGTCCGCTTCTTGCGCCGAAACAAGATGCAGCAAAACGCGGGTGCGCTCGACGTGCCCTAGAAACCGGTCGCCCAAGCCCACGCCATCATGTGCGCCTTCGATAAGGCCTGGAATATCGGCGATAATAAACTCGCGGCCATCAATGTTGGCGACGCCCAAATTTGGATACAACGTGGTGAATGGATAGCCCGCGATCTTAGGCCGCGCGGCGGTTACGCTTGCCAAAAACGTGGACTTTCCTGCATTCGGTAGTCCTACCAATCCCGCATCCGCAATCAGTTTCAAACGCATCCATATGGTACGCTCTTCACCCTCTTGGCCAGGGTTGGCGCGGCTTGGTGATTGGTTCGTGGAGGTCTTGAAATGGGCGTTGCCAAAGCCGCCATTGCCGCCCTTGGCAATACGGAATTTGTCGCCGACGTTTTGTAAATCGCATATCAGCGTTTCATTGTCTTCTTCGTAGACTTGCGTGCCCGCTGGCACTTTCATGGTCACGCTGTCGCCCTTGCCGCCTGCTAGATTGCGGCCCATGCCATGCACGCCGGTTTTACCTTTGAAATGCTGCTGATAGCGATAATCAATCAGCGTGTTGAGGCCGTCCACTGCCTCAATCCAAACGTCGCCGCCCTTGCCGCCGTCGCCGCCATCAGGTCCGCCAAATTCAATAAACTTTTCGCGGCGAAACGAGACAGAACCCGCCCCGCCATCGCCGGAGCGGATATATACTTTTGCTTGATCGAGAAATTTCATTGTAACGCCTTTGATTTTGACAGAGGCATTACAACAAATGCGGCTCAAGGCAAAGTTTTTAAGCCTTAAATCTGCCCAATCGCCTTTTGCCAAGCCTTATGCCAAGTGCGCAGTTCTTTCGGGCTGAAGACACGCGGAACCGTTAGCTTGGAAATTGTCTCAGATGTTGGGTAAAGATTTTTGTCTTCGCGCAGTTCTGGATCAACCATTTTCATGGCTTCCGCATTGGCGGTGGCAAAGCCGGTTTCATTGGCGGCAGCGGCTGCAATGTCCGGGCGCATCATGAAGTCGAGGAACTTCACACCAGCCTCCAAATTAGGCGCGTCCGCAGGAACCGCCAGCACATCGAAATACATCAATGCGCCTTCTTTTGGCAGACGGTAATCGACCTTGAAGGTTTGCTTGGCTTCAGCTGCTCGTAACGACGCCACGCGTGCATCGCCAGAGAAGCCGAGCGCAAGGCAATAATCCCCCGCCGCTAAACCGTTCAAATATTCTGACGAATGGAACTTGCGGACGCTTGGTCGAATTTTAGAAATCAGCGCTTCGGCTTCATTGATGTCTGCTTCGGTTGCCGTATTGGGGTCTTTGCCAAGATAAATCAGTGCGCTGCCCAACACCTGTTCGCCATCATCCAGCATCACCACACCGCATGTGGCGAATTTGGCGACGATTGCAGGATCAAATAGCATGGCCCAACTATCGACCGGCGCGTCGGGCATAATTTCTTTGATCTTCTCGACGTTGAAAATAACGCCGGTCGTGCCCCACATCCACGGCACACCATGCAGCCCTTGCGGGTCAACTTTGGTCAGTTGCTCTTTAATGCCCGCATCAATATTCTTGAGGTTTGGCAGCTTAGCCGCGTCGAGCGGTGCCCACACATTGGCGGTCAATTGGCGTGCAAAATGCGGTGATAGATTGGGCGTGACTACATCATAGCCACTTTTGCCGGTGAGCAGTTTGGTTTCCACAATGTCATTGTTGTCAAACACATCATAAACCACCTTGGTGCCGGTTTCCTGTGTGAAGGCTTCGATGGACTTGGCCCCAAAATAGTCAGACCACGAATAAAGATGCATCTCATCAGCGTTGGTGGCAGTACTGAATATCAAACAACTGGCTGCAAGTAGTGATTTGGTCGCGTTCATAAATGGTCTCCTTTGGAGCCGTTGGGTTTATGCTTTGGGCGCTAAAAGGCGGGCAGGGCTTTTGTCCATGATCGGGCCGTAAAGATCGGGCCGCCGGTCGCGGAACACGCCCCATGTGCGCCGCGCCTCGGCGATTTCTTTCATGTTAAGTTCGGCCGTGATCACGCCTTCGCTGACGCGGTCGGCCTCGGCCAATTTCGCGCCGGTAAAATCTGCGATGAACGACGAGCCGTAAAAGCGAATGCTGCCCGTCTCGCCGGTTTCTACGCCGACGCGGTTTGAAGCAATCACCGGCGTTAAGTTTGCACCTGCATGGCCCTGCATCACGCGCTGCCAATGATCGCGCGAGTCCCACGCCTCAAATGAGGGCTCTGAGCCGATGGCTGTCGGATAAATCAAAATCTCTGCGCCCATCAGCACCATTGAGCGGGCTGCTTCCGGAAACCATTGGTCCCAACAAATGCCAGCACCAACTTTGCCCACGGCCGTCTCATGCACCACAAAGCCTGTGTCACCATCAGCAAAATACAGCTTCTCGCTATAGCCCGGCGAATCTGGAATGTGGCTTTTGCGATAGGTTTTGGAAACACTGCCATCGGCATCGACCATCACCAGCGAATTGAAGTAGCGATTGCCATCTTGCTCATAAAGCGAGACCGGCAACACCACGCCAAGCTCTTTGGCTAGACTGGAAAAACGACTGATAGTGGAGTGACCTTCCAGTGGCTTGGCGCGGGCCAAGTGCTTCTTATCTTCATCGACACAAAAGTAAGTGCCTTCAAAAAGCTCTTGCAGCACCACGAGCTTCGCGCCGCGCGATGCGGCATGGCGCACATGCATTTCCAACTTGTCGAGGTTTGAATCCACATCATCCGTGCAGGAAATCTGAACAGCAGCGACGACAAGGTTGGACATTTGTTTGGCTCCGATTGAGTGATTGCACGAAGGCGCGATTGCTACGCCGCGGGCGGTTATTTTTCAAAAACAAACTGCTCTTGTGTGATGCAGTGCACCGACCCGCCACCTGGTGCGATGGCGTTCACATCAATCGTCACCACTTTGCGATCAGGGTAAGCGGCAGACACCACGCGCACTGCTTCTTCGTCGCTGGGGATGCCGTATACTGGCAAAATCAGCCCGCCGTTCGGCAGATAAAAGTTGATGTAAGACCGGCAAAAAACATCACTGGTGATGGTCGCATCGGCGGCTTCCGGCAACATAATGATTTCGAGCTTGCGCCCCTTGGCGTCAGTCTCTTGTTCAAGCACCGCAAGGTTTTGTCGCAAGATGCGTCCATGCACATCATCCGGATTATTGTTGCATTCAAACAGCACAACGCCGGGCCGCACATAAGTGCACATGCCGTCGATGTGGCCGTCGGTTTCCATGTCAAGCGGATCGCCGGGAAGCCAAATCACCTTTTCTAGCCCCAGCATCTCCTTCAGTTCTGCTTCGGCAAACGCTTTGCTGATGCCAGGATTTCGGTTTGGATTGAGTATCGAGGTTTCCGTGACAATCAACGTGCCTTCGCCGTCACCGCACAGCGAGCCACCTTCGCAATGCAGCCACGAGCGGCGCATTTGCAGGCCTTGGTTTTCTAGGATACGCGCTGCCAGTTCGTCGTCCTTATC
>JBGTAU010000054.1:0-5458 GCA_041749675.1 Rhizobiaceae bacterium
GGGCGGTCCTATGTTGAACAGTGTAGTCTTCTCCCTGCTCTACATCTTTTTGCGCAGCACTATGTCGACATAGACTGCAATGATAATGATGATGCCTGTCACCACAATTTTCCACTCTTCCTGAACGCCCATGACGCGCAGTCCGTTGGTGAGTGTACTCATGATGAAGGCACCAATAATGGTGCCGAGGATAGTGCCGCGTCCGCCCGAAAGCGACGTGCCGCCGATGACCACGGCTGCAATGGCGTCAAGCTCGTAACCCAAGCCTAGCGCGGGCTGCGCCGAATTAAGCCGCGAGGACACGAGAAGACCTGCGATACCGCAAATCATGCCGCTGACCGAATAAGTGACGATTTTCCAGAAATCGACATTCATACCCGATAGACGCGCGGCCTCTTCGTTGCTGCCGAGCGCAAACACGTAACGGCCAAAAATCGTACGGTTCAAAACGATCGAAGCAACAATGGCGACTGCAAACATGACTAGCACACCGTTTGGAACTTCGAGACCCGGTATGAGATTTGTGATCGAACTTTCAGGCGAAATATACTTAAAGTTCGGCGTGTCGTTGAAATAGATCGGTTTCGCACCGGAAAACACCAAAGCAAGACCACGTGCAATTTGCATCATGCCGAGCGTTGCGATGAACGGTGGTATTTTTAATTTGGCGATGCATACGCCGGAAATAGCTCCCATTACGGCGCCCGAGCCAAGCGCTGCTGCAATGCCGAACGGTAACGGGAACCCTAAATTTGTGAGGACCAGTCCGGCCATAATTGCCGTCAGGGTCATCATTGTACCGACAGCAAGGTCGATGCCTGCGGCAATGATCACGAAAGTGACCGCAACACCCAGCACACCATTGACGGCGGTGGCCTGCATGATGTTGACCATATTGTTCCACGCGGCAAAATTAGGCGCGAAGATGCTGAAGAACACCAACAAGATAATGAGCACCACAAAGGCAACGGCCTTTTGCATAGTGTCCATGGTAAAAAAGCCGGATGTTGCTTTTGCTGTGGTCGCGACGTCGGTCATATTCATCTCTCCCTTAAGCCGCCAAGTTCTGGCGTTGCGTTGCCAGGGTCATGATTGATTCTTGTGTTGCTGTTTTTCCGTCAACTTCGCCGGTGATGCGGCCTTCACACATCACGATGATACGGTGTGAGAGGCGCAAAACTTCTGGCAACTCCGATGAAATTACCACGATTGCCTTGCCTTGCGCGGCCAGTGCTTGCAACAGTTTGTAAATTTCGGCTTTTGCGCCAATGTCGATGCCGCGCGTTGGCTCATCGAAAAACAAAATATCACAGTCCTTAAGGAGCCATTTGGAAATAACCACTTTTTGTTGGTTGCCGCCCGATAAAAGCCGTGTTTCCTGATGAACGCTAGGCGTCTTTACCTTGAGCAATTCAACATATTTCGCCGCCGCTTGAAACAGACTCGAATCTTTCATCCAGAAACGATTGGCGGTAAAGCTTGGCCATGAGGGAAGCGTTATGTTGTCGCGAACCGACATGGTTGTGACAACACCAAAACGTTTGCGGTCTTCACTCAAATAGGCGAGCCCAAGTTTTACAGCATCTTGCGGAGAGGTAATCTTCACCTTTTTGCCGTGAATATGGATCTCGCCGCTGTCGATGGGGTCTGCGCCAAAAATCGCGCGGGCGACTTCCGTGCGGCCTGCTCCCATGAGACCGGCGAAACCGAGTATTTCACCCTTTTTAAGGCTAAAGCTGACATCGCGAATGGCACGGCCGCGATTGAGTCCTTTCACACGCAGCACTTCCTCGTCCATGGCCGTGCCGTCAGCACGCTCTGAATCAGTCAATTCACGACCAACCATGAGTGAGATAATTTTAGATATTGGAGTATCGGCGGCGGGCAATGTATCGATGTATTGTCCGTCTCGCATAATCGTCACGCGATCGGCTATGCGCTTCACCTCGTCCATTTTGTGCGTGATATAGACAACACCAACACCGTTGGCCTTCAAATCTTCTATCACTGCAAACAGATGTTCGACTTCTGTACTGTTGAGCGCAGAGGTTGGCTCATCCATGATGAGCACTTTAGAATTGAATGACAGCGCTTTGGCGATTTCAACGAGTTGCTGGCGGGCAACTGTCATTTGACCAACTTCTTCGTCAGCGCGGATTTGCACGTTCATGCGCTTAAACAGTTGGGTGGCATTGGCGTTCATTGTGTCTTCATCGACAAACATGCCGAACCCTTTGCGCGGTTCACGGCCGATGAAAATATTTTGTGCAGCAGTCAAATGCTCCATCAAGAATAGTTCTTGGTGAATGATGCTGATGCCAAGATCCTGTGCGGCACGCGGTGAAGGAACCGAAACGGCTTTCCCATCCATCTCAATATCGCCCGAATCCGGCTGATACACACCGGTGAGGATTTTCATCATGGTGGATTTGCCAGCGCCGTTTTCGCCCATCAGCGCATGCACTTCGCCAGCGCGAAGATCAAAGCTAACGCCGCGCAACGCATGCACGCCCGGGAAGCGCTTTTCAATGCCGCGCATTTTGATTAGCGCAGACAAAGTCGTCTCGTCGTTATGCGTGCGCATTTTGCAGTCCTCCCTAAGGGAACGTTACGAAGCAGATTAGAATTTGCAATGGGCATTCTATATTTCTTCTGTTTTGTGTTTTTGTTTCAGGTTTGACTAAGCGCATTGCTGATCAGCGTGTGGCGTTAAGATCCAAATGTTCGCTTCTATTGCGACCATTGGCCCTTAGCTTACAATACTTATCGTTTGCATTTGACCAAATTCAGGTGAAAATGGCGGCGGAGGCCAATGGAGACGCGCAAACTTGAACACACGGCAAGATATCCATACAGCAGGCGTTCCCATTGTGTGCCGTTCATGCGAAGCGCGTCATCGTGGGATTTGTGGTGGGCTGAGTGCCGATCAATTGATTACGTTGGCCAAGCAGACCACGCGGCGGGTTATTGAACCTGGCACGGCATTGATGTCTGACGGCAATGAGGTTACGACTTATTCGAACTTGCTGTCCGGCGTCGTTAAGTTGACAAAAATCCTGTCCGACGGCCGGCAGCAAATCGTTGGATTGCAATTCGCTCCAGACTTCGTTGGGCGTCCGTTTAAGCGTGAGAATTCGCTGGATGCGCAGGCTGCGACTACAGTGTCGCTCTGTTCATTCCCAAAATCAACGATCGACCGACTGATCAAAGACAGCCCCGAACTTGAACACCGGCTCTATCAACAAGTGCTGAACGAACTTGATGAAGCGCGCAATTGGATGCTGACTTTAGGGCGCAAGACGGCTGCCGAGAAGGTGGCGAGCTTTCTTTATTATGTGGCCTCGCATATTGATCCGGAGCAGATGCGCGACTCAGGGCCCGTTGAATTTGAGCTGCCGCTGACGCGCGCGGAAATCGGCGATTTTCTGGGTTTAACGATAGAAACAGTGAGCCGGCAATTTACCAAGTTGCGCAAAGACGGCGTCATTGAGATTGCTCACAATCGCACAATCACCGTTCATTCACTGGATCAAATCAAGCGCTATGCCCGCTTGGATTCCGAGAGCTGATGAGTTGATATAAATAGTCCTGTTCGAACGCGACATGTCGTCTTAGTCCTTCAAAAAATCCGCGAAACATATAGCCGGCGGTTTCAGCTTCAAACTGCTTTCGAGCACAAATGAGCTGCAACATTTCGACAACTTCGCCGGCGTAGGCCTCGTCTTCCAGATGTTCGAAGTATAGTCGTGTCAGACTTTTGCCCAAGACTGTATTTTCGCCATATGCCTTTGTCAGCCACGGGAACAAGGTGTCTTCCTCGTAGCGATAAGCTTTATTGAGAATAGGCAGTAAATTATTTGCAATGCCTTCGCATTTGAGAGTGTTTGGGTCGGCCAACAATGTATCGGCGATGTGTTCCAAATGTTCACAAATACCCAGCAAGTCAGAATGTCCGTTTGAGAACTTTTGAAGCATTGCCTCTGATTCCTTATCAAAAGTGTGGCTCGTGCTTGGAGCGCGAGCGTTATTGCCTTTTCCCAAAATTTGAATGCAACGAACCATATGAGATTACTCGGCATTAACTTTGCGACTTAGGATCTGGACCTATTAATTTTGACGAAATCGTCGCGGTGATATTTGGTGAGTGTTAGGAGCAGTGGCGCTAAGAAATTTGAACATTTTCAAGCCTTTGCCAGCCTTAAGACAAAAATTTGACAATCGCCGAAAAGCACCTGATTTTAGCGCTAACAACCAGCCGTCTTCAATCTGCTTCATCAAACAGTTTGTTCCTCTCGGTTCAAGCGGCTCAAACGGGCGACAGCCCGTATTTCGCGATTTTCTTCGAATCTTATTGCCATTTGCCTGCCATTTCATCAAAGTTAATAAGTCCAGACCTTAAGCATAAGAATCCCACGTTCGGTTTTATTGATCCAAATCAAAGCGGGCCTGCGATCCTTGCCTCAATTGGGCGAGACTTGAATTTTCTTTTTTACTCACGTCAAATTTGGGGACGATTGATGAAATATCCAACCGAAACGATCATGGTCGGGCTGGCAGCATTTCTTGCTTTGCTTGGCGCAGGCTTTGCCCAGGATTCGCTGTTTGCAACCCATATGTGGATCCTGTTCTTTACACTTGTGACGGGAACGGTTCTGCTGTTGCGCACCGCGACATATGCGACCATTCAGGCAAAAGCCGAAGATTTATCAGGCTATATGGATGGGCCCATTCGGTATGGTGTCATTGCTACATTGTTTTGGGGTATCACGGGTTTCTTGGTCGGCGTCGTCGTTGCCGCTCAATTGGCATTTCCTGATCTCAACATTGAGCCCTTCCTGAACTTTGGACGCTTGCGCCCGCTGCATACTTCCGCAGTGGTTTTTGCGTTTGGCGGTAATGCTTTGATCGCAACCTCTTTTTATGTGGTACAGCGTACTTCGCGCGCCCGGTTGTTTGGTGGCAATTTGGGTTGGTTCGTGTTCTGGGGCTATCAGCTGTTTATCATCATGGCTGCGACAGGATATTTACTCGGCATCACTGAATCGCGCGAATATGCAGAACCTGAATGGTATGTCGATATTTGGCTGACGTTGGTTTGGGTTGCTTATCTCGTTGTGTTTCTTGGCACTATCGCAAAGCGCAAAGAGCCGCATATATATGTGGCAAATTGGTTCTACTTGGCGTTCATTGTCACCGTCGCGATGCTGCACATCGTCAATAATTTGGCTGTGCCGGTGTCGTTTCTCGGGTCAAAGAGTTACTCGCTGTTTTCCGGGGTTCAGGATGCTTTGACCCAATGGTGGTATGGCCATAACGCCGTCGGATTTTTCCTCACGGCTGGTTTCTTGGGCATGATGTATTATTTTGTGCCCAAGCAGGCCAATCGGCCGGTCTACTCCTATCGGCTGTCCATCATCCACTTTTGGGCGCTGATATTCCTCTATATTTGGGCAGGACC